>CAYMVC010000102.1:0-5253 GCA_964393755.1 uncultured Eubacteriaceae bacterium
GTGAAATAGTGGATATATTAAACCTACTGGAAGCAGGAGCCCCAGTCCCAGTCAACGGACCTGTGCTTATCACTAGGACATTTTCAGGGTGAAAGGCTTCTATAGATGGTGGAACAATATCACTTATTATCTTTGCGGCCATTATTTTCCCGCCAAGATATAGTTCCCTATCCTTTTCAGACCAGGGATAGAGTTCTGAAATTTTATCTTTTAAGTCTATGATTAAAACTTTTCCCATGTATCCATCATGAGTATCCATATTTCCTCCTTTATATTTTTGAACCTCCTAGTCACATACTCCTAGGAGGTTCGGAATTCATTCTTATTTCGATAGTGCTTTTCTAATAAATTTCATCATCTCTTCTATTATTCTTCCTTCATTTTCCAGACCTTTATCACCTATAAAGACCTTCATTCTTTCCTTGTAGTAATTAGAAGTAAAGGAGTATTGAAACATCACTAGGAGATTATCTATATAGAAGGAAACTAGTCTTTTGTCTATATCAGGGTTGATCATACCTTCTTTTTGTGCCCTTTCCAATATGTCCATATAGAAGTCCGCTGTGATGGTTTCCATTTGTATAGACAGTTTATCAGAAATATCTGTAAGGCCCTGGGTACTTAAGTCTAAGTAAATTTGATTCATTTCGGGGTAGTTTTCTGCATAGTTCCTTGTAACTTTAAAAAGTCTTTCAATTACATCAAAACAATTACCGTCCTCATGATTTACCTCTTTTAATGCAGTCTCTAATAAGGTATATCCTCGATTGACTATTGCTAAAAACAAGTCTTCCTTTGATGCAAAATAACTATACATAGAGCCGATACTTATTCCCGCCTTTTTTGCAATAGTATTTATATTTGTAGCATTATATCCATTTGAAGCAAATTCTGATATGGCTACATCAAAGACCCTCTCCCTTTTATCTTTAGAAATTTTTTCAAAAGTACTTTTATAAAAAACCTGTTTTGCCACCTCTTCCATGTCCATTCACCATTCCTATTTTGATTATTTTTTTATAATATTCTTTGTTTTTTATCTTAGCTAATATTTTATACTATTTAACTGGTTATTTATAGTACTTTTGGAACTTACCTTTAGCCATTATCCATCCTATAGGTCCACCTAGAAGCCTTATAGCCAGATAGTTGAATTTTAAATCTATTAATTCAATAAGATTTCCATCTGGATCCTTTAAAAATACCCACTCATTTCCGTCTGTATCCTGAGGTTTAGAAAAGAAATATATTCCTCTTTTCTTTAGCTCTTCATAGTATCTCCAAACATTTTTTACATCTAGGGTTATATGGGTAGGTCCTGGCTTATTCCATACAAGAGGTTCACTAGGCTGAGAAGGGGTAAACTCAAATATCTCTACTACCCCTCCTTTAGGAAATCTCAAAAAACCTAATCTTACAATAGCATTCTCTACCCCATATAGGTTTGATAGGTCTTTTACCTGTTCTTTTTCCAATATTTGTTCTGATATTAGAAAGCAGCCAAAGGTTTCATGGTACCATTTTACAGCATCTTCAAAGTTGGATACAGTTATACCTGCATGACAAAACGAACGTACTTTCATAAAAGCACCTCCTTATACTTTCTGCCGTTTATTTGGCAAACTTTCCTACAAGAAGCATAAAATCTCCTATTTGTGCACCAAATTCTGGTGCACCTTCCATCATAAGTTTTTCTTCTACCGTAGATTGGAATAAATCATCTGTTTCTAATAATATTCCCAGTGCACTATCTACAGAATCAAATCTCATGGTGAAGAATGGTTTGGATCTGGTATACTTTCCTCGGGCTGACCTGGAATTCCCAGCCTTAACCCTTATATAAGCTGAAAGCTCTGGTTCATTATCCACTGCCCAAGCATACACCCTATCTGGGCTTTTCTTTGCCCATTTTGAAACATCTGGGTGACCAGCCTTATTAAGCTGGCTTATTCCCGATGATAGAAGATAGAAATATAGTTTAACTAAGAGTTTTTTATCCTCCTCGTCCCTAGGTGCTTCTGTGGTCCCTAACATAGCGGCCATCTTTAAAAGAACCTTAAAAGTGTTGATTAGAAGCCCTAGATTTTTAATGCCCCTTATCTTTGGAAGTTTCTTGCTTTTTCCCTTGAAAAAATCATTAAAGGCCTTTATAGATTTAAATTCTAACTCTACATCTGGTGATTCTATAACTCCCAATCTTACAATCCATTGTCCATTATCAATTGTAAAGTGGGTCCCTAACTTTTCTCCCTCATTTAAGGCACTAATTTGAATTTTCCCTGTTCTACCTTCAAAGCCCTTTTTTATATCCTCTATATCCTCTGCAATAACCTTCACCAATGGTAAAACTGCATTTAAAAATATCCTATTTGAATATAATTCATTTTGTGGAATCATAGTTACACCTCATCGTCCCAATTTTCATCTTCTTCAAAATCCCTTCCCATGAGATTTCGAACACTTTCCACTATACCATTCATATCTATTTTATAATAAGCCATTAAATCCTCATGGAGACCTATTATAGAAAAGGTATCTGGAACCCCCAGCATTTGAAAAGCACAGGACTTTCCACTCTTTGCTACTACTTCTGCTACCCCACTACCTAAGCCACCTATAACATTATGATCCTCTACTGTTATTATCCTTCTAGTTTCATGTAGTGCCTTTAGTATGGCTTCTTCATCAATAGGCTTTATGGTATGCATATTAAGTACTCGAGCTTTAATACCATCTACTGAGTTTAACACCTTTGAAGCCTCAACTGCCTGATATACACAGGAACCACAGGCTATAATAGTAACATCTGTCCCCTCTGAAAGTTCTACGGCTTTGCCTAATTCGAATCCATATTCAGTATCATCATATAGTTTTTGGTCAAAACCTCTATTTATCCTTATATATATTGGTCCTGGAGTATCATAGGCAGCCTGAACAGCATTAGCTGTTTCCATACCATCTGCAGGGACTATTACCTTACAATTTGCCATTGCCCTCATTATAGATAAATCTTCAGTACAATGGTGGGTTGTACCTGCCTGACCAAAAGATAAACCTGCATGGGTAGCAATCATCTTCACATTAAGGTTTTGATAACAAATATCTGTGTGTACTTGATCTAATCCCCTCATGGAGGTAAATATGGCAAAGGTGGATACATAGGGTACCAAGCCGGCTTTAGCCATTCCAGCAGCTGTCCCAAACATATTTTGTTCTGCTATTCCCATATTGAAAAATCTCTCGGGAAACTTTTCGCCAAACATACCTATTTTAGTGGATTTTGCTAAGTCTGCTGAAAGGCCTACTATATCAGGATATTTCTCCCCCATATCACATAAAACCTTACCGTATAATTCAGCAGTAGATAAATTGGTTGTCTCTATCATGGTATATGTTAAACCACCCATAATCTACTCTCCTTTCATTCTTGCTTCATGATATTTGTTTAAACTTTCTTTAGCTTGCTCAAGTTTGTCAGAGTCTAATGCCCCATAATGCCATCTATAATCATCCGCCATAAAATCAATACCACAACCCTTTATAGTATTAGCAATTATAACCACTGGAACAGACTTTTCCTCTAATGCATATTCAATAGCCTTTGAAAGTTCTTGAAAGCTGTGACCATCTACTTCCTTTACTATAAAACCAAAGGCTTCCCATTTTTGCCTAAAGGGATTCAAACCCATAACCTCTTCAGTAGGACCATCAATCATACATCTGTTTCTATCTACTATGGTAATCATATTAGTAACATTATAGTGGGAGATGGCCATTGCCGCTTCCCAGATCGCTCCCTCATTACACTCCCCATCTCCTAGCAAACAATAGGTAGTATAAGTCTTGCCTTGAAGTCTAGCAGCTAAAGCTGTACCTAAAGCAATAGAAAGCCCGTGACCTAGGGAACCTGTAGAAGCGTCTACTCCTGCTACCCTTGTAGAATCTAAATGCATTCCGAGACTTGAACCGGTATGATTATATTCTTTTAATAATTCTTTGCTGAAATATCCTTTGTCTGCTAAAACAGGTGCATATCCTACTCCTATATGACCCTTACTCAGTATAAATATATCTCTGTCAGGATCATTAGGGTTTTTAGAATCTATATTCATATATTTATAATATAAAATTGTTAATATATCCATAGCACTAAGACTACCACCTATGTGGCCTCCTCCCGCCCAGGCTACAGTATCTACTGTTAATGTTCTTAATTCATGGGCCTTCTTCTCTAAATTCTTTATTTGCTCTTTAAGCATAATGGCCACCCTCCTCCAATAACTCAGGATGTCTACTTTTTACAACTTGAAAGGCTTCATCTGCCACTTCATGGGTAAACTTAATGTCTTCTTCTGATATAGCACAATTTATAAATAAATTATGGTGGTTAGCAAAGTAAATCCCACGTCTCACACATTCCGCCACCCATTCTTGATGAAGAACTAAGTCATCATCGTTAGCTATTCTCATATACCATAGGGGGGGTTCACCACTTATTATTAAATCAAATCCATGACCCTTTCCAATATCCCTAAGACCATTTGTTAGCTTTTTGCCTATATTATGCATTAACTTTGGTCCATTTAGTTTTTTTAGCTTTTCAAGGGTTGCTATTCCTGCTGCAAAGGGTACTGCAGACAACCAATAGCTTCCTGTATACATTACATTAGAAGCTGCTTCTTTAAGAGCATCTATACCACATAGGGCAGAAACATTCCAACCATTAGCTAGTGCTTTACAAAAACACATTAGATCTGCTTTAAAGCCATAATAGTGGTCAGAGCCTGCCATATCTAAGCGAAAACCGGCACGAACATCATCAATAGCTAAAACTATACCATTATCAGTACAAAGTTTTCTAATTTTTTGCCAATAGCCTTCTGCTGGCAGTTCATTGTCAACAAATATAGGGTGGTGGTAGGGTGTAGCCATAAAACAGGCTATCTCTCCAGGATTTTCTCTAACCACCTTCTCTACCTGTTCAAAATCGTTCCAATCTACATATATGTTATTAGATATATCTTCTTTAATTATCCCCGGATGACCATGTTTTTGCATCCAGGGTGCCACACCGTGGTAGCCACCTTTTACCAGGATGGATTTCCTCCTACCAGTTGCTGCCCTTGCTACCATAATAGCAAAATTGGTCACGTCCCCTCCATTTTTAGCAAAGAATGCCCAATCTGCCATTGCAACAGTATCTACTAATAGCTCTGCGAAATCAACCATTTTAGTTGCTGGTAGGGCTACACA
>CAYMVC010000103.1:0-1830 GCA_964393755.1 uncultured Eubacteriaceae bacterium
TATCTATTTTGCCAAATAGATTTACAGCCTCCTTAAAAATTGAATCAACATCTTCTTCCCTGCTCATATCACCCTGGAGTATTATGGATTTTACCCCAAATTCATTACATTGTGCCTGGGTTTCCTCTGCTCCCTTTAGGTCCTTATTATAATTTATTATGATATTGATATTTGCTTGGGCCAGCCTAGTGGCTATAGCTCTTCCTATACCTTTTGAAGCCCCAGTAATTAGTGCCACCCTTTTCTCTTCCACTTGACTCCACCTCCTTGACTAATTTCTTAATGGATTCCACTGTATTTATAGGTAAAACTTTATCTTCCTTAGCTAATCTTTTCATAAGGCCTTTAATGGTGTTTTTATGACCTATTTCTATGATTAGGTCCAGGTCCTGGTCTAAAACTTTTTCCAGGCAATTTTTAAATAAAACCGGATTGGATACCTGTTTTGCCATAATATCTTTAATATCACCTTTTTCACTGAAATCACCATTAAGATTGTATATGATTGGGACCTGGGCTTGCCTAAATTCCAGGTTATTAAAATATTTTCTAAGGTTAGAAGAAACTTCACTCATATAGGATGTATGAAAGGGACCGCTGGTGTTTAATTCCTTCACCTTATAGCCATCATTTTTCAGGTGGATATTTACCTTTAAGACCAAATCCCTATGACCGGAAATTACTATTTGCCCCTTAGTGTTTATATTAGATACCTGGACAAAGTTACTTTCATTTGAATAGCTTTTACAAATGTCTCCTATCCCTTCAATATCATCACTAAATACTGCCAGCATTTTTGAATCAACCTTTTTAGAGACCTGTGCCATTTGCTTACTCCTATATTGAATCACCTTTAACAAGTCTTCTTCCCTTAAAACCCCGGAAGCATATAGGGCAGAATACTCGCCTAGACTAAGGCCTAAGACAATGTCAGGCTTTATTCCATGGGATGCCAGCACTTTAGTTATAGCCATTTGAAAAACCAACATTAAGGGTTGAGTATATTCAGTCTGGGATATGGTTTTTAAATCACCTTGGAATGAGAGTTCTTTCAAGGGAAAATCAACCTTTAGGGATTCATAAAAATCCCTTATAAAAGGGTATTCAGTATATAAATCTTGACCCATCCCCTCCACTTGACTACCTTGTCCTCCATATATATAAGCTATTTTCATTTTTCATTATACTCCTTAACTATTTCATCAATTATATTTTTAACTGATACAAATTCTGTGACCCTGTTTAAGTTAGACCCTGCAAAGATTAAACCATCATGGATATTTCCCTTTACAGAATTAATAAGGGCATCTGATATGCAAAACTGGGTGGTTTTTGGATCACATGTCCGCAAACAATTAATACACTTCTTGGATGGCCTCCTTGATTTTTCTATTTCTCCTAAAAAGTTATTTCTTATTACCCTACCAGGTAATCCTGCTGGACTATCTATTATAGTTAGGTCCTTTTCTCTAGAAGCAATAATAAATTCTTTATACCTTATATCTGCATCACATTCATGGCTACCTATAAATCTAGTACCGATTTGTATACCTGTGGCTCCTAATTCCCTGTATTTTTTTAGGTCATAGCCGTCATAGACAGAACCGGCTACAAAAAGGGGGATAATTTTTCCCTCTTGGATTTCTATAGTTCTTAGATAGTCTGAAAGTTCCCTTGTCAATTCTTCAAGACTTTTACCACTTTGGATTTCTTCCTTTTTAAAGCCTAGGTGACCTCCGGCTCCACTGCCTTCTAAGACCACAAAGTCAGGAAGCCGATTATACTTTTTCCACCAAACCTTGTTGATTAGCTTCAAAGCCTTTAAACTGG
>CAYMVC010000103.1:1840-5212 GCA_964393755.1 uncultured Eubacteriaceae bacterium
GGATACTATTGGGGATATTAGTATTTCCTCATTATCCACTAGTTTTGGAAGGTTTAGGGGAAGGCCTGCACCGGAGATTATATAGTCTACTTTTTCTTTAACGGCTTCTTTAACTAATTCCTCATATTGGTTGGCGGCAACCATAATATTAACCCCGATTAAACCCCTACCACCAGCAATTTTTTTGGCTAGATCAAGTTGGTTTTTAAATCCCCGTTTATTAGCTTCTAGGGTATTTGTATAAAAGTCATCTTCCCTATATCCGATATTTACCATAGATATGGTCCCCATGGCACCCTCCCTAGCCACTGCCCCGCTAAGCCTGCCTAGGGATATACCTACCCCCATGCCACCTTGGATTATGGGAATTTCAATGATTTTGTTTCTAATTTTTAATTTCATTACAAATTTTCCCCAACTCTTCATGGTATTCTTTCATAAGGCTTTTCAGTATTTCATCAAGGACTTTTATTTCCTCTATTTGGCCTAAGGTTAATCCTGCCATAAAGGAGCCCTTTTCTAAATCTCCTGTTTCCACTGCCAATTTTAAAGCGCCAAAGGTATATTTTTCTAATTCCATCTTGTCCAGGCCCTGTTTTTCCATTTTCAAATAATTGGCTGCCATATTGTTTTTAATTAACCTTAAAGGCAGGCCATTAATTCTGCCAATTACTGTTATATTGTTATATTTGGATCTTAACAAGAGACTTTTATATTCTTCATGAATGGGACATTCTTGGGATGATAAAAACAAAGTACCTATTTGTACTCCTATAGCACCTAGGACCTTAGCTGCTAACATTTGTTTTCCGGAAGCTATCCCCCCTGCAGCTATTATGGGAATATTTACCTTAGCAAAGGTTTGAGGTATAAGGGTCATGGAGGTCATTTCTCCTATATGACCGCCAGCCTCACAGCCTTCTACTATAACCCCATCTGCCCCACTTCTTTCCATCCTTATTGCTAGGGTGGGGTTAGGCACAAGGGGAAAAACCTTAACCCCTGATTTATGCCATTTTTCAATGTATTTACTGGGATTTCCTGCTCCTGTAGTAACTACAGGGACTTTTTCCTCCACTATTATCTCTGCTATTTCCTCTAGGTGTTGATTAAGCAGCATGAGGTTTACACCAAAGGGTTTTTTAGTGAAGGATTTACATATTGTGATTTCTTTTCTCAATTCAGATCCAGTCATATTACCAGAACCTATTACACCTAAGGCACCGGCTTCTGATACTTTGGCTGCAAACTTACCGTCAGCTATATGGGCCATTCCACCTTGAATTACGGGATATTTTATTCCTAAGATTTTATGCAATTTCATTTCTACACCTACCATTCTAAATATGCTAAAGCCCAGGTCAATCCTGCACCAAATGCAAGGAATAGTATTTTATTTCCAGGCTTTAATTTACCTTCTTTATTTAATTCATCCAGCAATATAGGAATACTGGCTGACGAGGTATTCCCAGTTTTAGCAATATTTGATGGAAATTTATCCATAGATTCATCTAGGTTTTTTGCTAAGTTTTCTATAATCCTTATATTTGCCTGATGGGATATGAAGAAGTCTATATCTTCTTTATTTATACCGTTATTTTCTAGAAAACTCTTAATGGACTTATCCATAGTAGTTACGGCAAATCTATAGACCTCCCTACCTTCCATATGTAGACCCTCAGTAAGATGGCCATAGCCCAGGACACTTTTGTTTCCCCTGGTTCCGGAACTAAACATACTGGTCTTTTTAGAATACTCTAACAGGATTGCCCCTGCTCCGTCTCCAAATAGTACAGCTGTATTTCTATCGGTAAAGTCTATAATTTTAGAAAGGACTTCAGCACCTATTAATAGGGCATATTCTCCTTTCCCGATTATTCCCTCTACTAGCTTAAGACCTGCCACAAAACCGCTACAGCCCATATTGATATCCAGGGAATAGGTATCTTCACCAAAGGCAAATTTCTCCTGGACCAAGCTGGCCAAGTTGGGGATAGCGTAGGATGTGGTGCAGGTGACAACTATTATTGTTTTTACCCTTTGGATTTCATCCTGGGAAAGATTTAAATTGGTTATGGACTTTTCAATTAAATCCAATATTCCATTGTCTTCTACAAAATGTCTTTGTTTTATACCTGTCCTAGAACTTATCCAATCATCTGAAGTATCTAAGATGCTTTCAAAGTAAAAATTGTCTACTACCTTTTCTGGTAGATAAGAGGCTGTCTTTCTTATTTTGATTCCCATTTAATTATCCGAAAATTCCTTTATATAATTTACTATTGCATTGACATTTTGTAAGTTTTCAGCTTCTTCATCTTCTATTGTTAAATCAAATTCTTCTTCCAGAGCCATAATTAGCTCTACAACATCCAGGGAATCAGCTTCCAAATCTTCTATTAAGTTACTTTCCAAGCTTACATCTTCCTCAGAACATCCTAAATTACTAACTAAAACCTTTCTTACCTTTTCAAATATATCCATTTCAATCACTTCTCCTCTTAGTTCAATTTATTTAGTTAAAATTATTTAACTAAATTAGGATTATTATACATAGGAGATTTTCCCTTGTCAATATTTTTTACAAAGTTTTAGACTTTTAAGTGATATAATGATAGATAATTAGCTAAACAATCGTAAAAACGTGAATTAACGATAGTTAAACAATTGAAGTGGATATGGGCTGGTTTTCAACCTTTGTGTGGCCCATGTTATTTTTCATTGCTTGTAGCAACGGCTATTGATAAAGTAGAATTTCAGTAAACAGAGAAGGGGAAACCATGTTTAATGAAAATCTAAAAAGACTTAGAAGGCAAAAAGGATTATCTCAGGAGGAGTTGGCCATTAGGTTGCATGTGGTACGTCAGACAATATCTAAATGGGAAAAGGGTCTTTCTATTCCTGATGCACATCTATTAATTAGAATAGCAGAAATCTTTGAAGTATCAGTTAGTTCATTACTTGGAGAAGAAATAGAAACTGAAGAGAATAAAAATATTGTTGCAGAGAAATTAGAGCAACTTAATGCATTATTGGCAGAAAGAAATAGAAGAAGCCGTAGGATTTGGAGAATAGTTGCCTATACCCTGATGGCTATAATTGCAATATCAACATTACTAGCTTTAATAGGAATTGTAGGCTTTAAGAACCTGATTCATCAGGGTGGCTCTGCAATAAAAATTAGGTGAAATAAAACCGAAAACCACGGTTTTAGTGTCATTCCGAACGAATGTGAGGAATCTTAAGACCCAAAACAAAGATTCTTCGTCGCAGGCTCCTCTGAATGACAAATTTATTGGTGAACATCATTTATCAAATGAGCATTAGGGGAAAAAGGTGAACTAAACTAAATATTAATAATGGAGAATTGAA
>CAYMVC010000104.1:0-5204 GCA_964393755.1 uncultured Eubacteriaceae bacterium
ACCTTCCTTTTTAGCTATTGCTATTCCTTCCTTCTGTCTTTGCCTTATTTTAACTCTTTCCTCTTCAGCAATAGATCCTAGAACCTCAATAAGAATATTATTTACCATTTTAATGACCCAGGTATTTTCCTCAGGAAGATCCATTAAGGTAGTAGGAATGTCTAAAATTTTAGTCCTAACCCCCTTATCATTCATCCATGATAATTCATCCTTTATCATTTCTTTATTTCTACCGAACCTATCCAATTCTTTAACTATTAAAGTATCTCCTTCACGAAGGATCTTTTTTAATTCTAAATAATTATCTCTATTAAAATCCTTACCAGGCTGCTTGTCTATAAAGATATTTTCATCTTTTAATTCTTTTTCATATTCTTTTAAAGCTTCAATTTGTCTTTGGGGATTTTGGTCCTTGCTAGAGACTCTTATATATCCAAATATCATTTTAAAACCTCCTTGTGTCCTTTTTGAGTGGTTAAGATTAAGAGTACACTTTTAATAAGATTATAACTTAAAAAGGTATATAAAACTATATGTTTTTATAAAAAATAAGTGTACTCAATAGGGTACACTTAAAAGGGACAATCTATTTATTAAATTATTCAATGTTGAATGAATATACTTTCTAAAAATGAGAATAGTAAAATTATCTATGAAAATAAGAAGAATTATGGTATACTAAATTTAATTAACGGTACACAAACACAACTATATGTGTACCGTTAATTAAAAAAAGGAGATGATAAATCATGGATATCTTAAAAGATATATTTAATAATAGTGTAGTTTTGACAACTGCTAAATTAAATGAATATGGCATTTCCAATTATATGATTGATAGACTTCTTTCAGAAAATAAAATAAGCAGGGTAAGTAGAGGAAATTATATTTATAATGAGACCCATATATATGATTATGAAATAATATCATCATCTTTTCCTGAAGCTATTATATATTTAGAAAGTGCACTGTTACTTCATGAATATACTGAAAGAATCCCTAATGAGTGGAAGATAGCTGTTGGTAGAAATATGAATAGAAATAAATATAATCTTGAATATCCTAAGATAAAGGCACATTTTATAGATGAGAGCATTTTAGATATAGGAGTTATGGAAATAGAGACTTATCTAGATGAAGAAAACCATAAAAATAAGGTGATTACTAAAATATATGATAAAGATAAAACTATATGTGATATTATAAAACATAGGAATAAAATAGATAAAGAAGTATTTAATTCTGCTATAAGAAAATACATTCAAGATAATGATAAAAATCTTAATAATCTATATAAATATGCTAGGGAACTAAATGTATTAGGGTTAGTGGAGACTTATATAGGAGTGTGGTTTTAGTGAATAATAATCCAGCAAGTATACTGGCAAAGTTAAAAAATGAATCGATAAAAAGGGATATACCAAGTCAACAAATGATTACCCTTTTCCTGCAAGAAGAATTTTCCAGGAGACTTGGTAAATCAGAATATAGGGACAAGTTTATATTAAAAGGTGGATTTCTATTATTTTCTTTAGGGGCAGGAGATACAAGAGCTACAATGGATTCTGATTATTTAATGAAACATCTATCCAACGAAGAAGAAAGTGTCAAAAATACAATTAAAGAAATTATAGAAATAGATAATAACAATTCTATTATATTTGAATTTATGGGTATGGAAAGGATTACAGAACAAAATGATTATCATGGATTAAGAATAAAATTAATTGGGTCAATAGGACGTTCCAAAACTCCGATTTTTGTAGATTTAGGTGTAGGGGATGTAATAATTCCAGGGGCAAAAATTATTAAATTAGAAACTATTATAGAAGGTTTTGAAGAACCAGAAATAAGAGCTTATTCTATGGAAACAATAGTAGCTGAAAAGTTAGATGCAATACTCTATTTGATGGAAGCATCAAGTAGAATGAAGGACTATTATGATATATATTATTTGTCTATTTCTAAAAATTTTGATGGTAATATCTTAAGAGATGCCATACATAATACTTTTAAAAACAGAAGACACTTAGATTTTATAAAAAACATCCATGAAGTAAATAAGTTTAAGGAACGTGAAAATCTAAATAATATGTGGAATAGATTTATAGAAAAAGAAATAAAAATATCTATAGAATTTAATAAGGTAATAGATATTATACTTGAGCTTACACTTCCAATTTGCAGGTCAATAGAAGATAAAGAACAATATAATAAAACTTGGGACTTTAAGGAATTAAGGTACATTTAAATTTTATTATTTGCATAATAAAAGATAATAGGCAACCATTGTGTGTCTATTAAGCCTAGAAATATATTGCTGTTCCAAATAACAGTATTCTATGTAGTTTACGATGGATTTAAATGAAAACCACAACTTGGATAGAATATTTATATCTAAAAGAAAACATTAGATAGCATTAAGGATAAAACCTTAGTGCTATTTTTGTACCGTTTTTAAAGAAAGAAAGGACTATTTTATTAGAATTCCTTCTTGAAAAATCAATAAATTTTCCAAATTTCTATTGTATAAGCTAATAAAATATATTATAATATATGTATACCATAATAAACCGTTGAAATACCAAGGTAAACTATAATAAACATAAGTAAACTACTACTAATATGGTAAACCTTAAAAAAAGGAGGGCTAAAAATGTTTGAAAATCAAGCAAAAACTCTATCTTTTAAGACAAACGAAGAAGTATCTAACGCATTTGATAAATTAGAAGCTAGAATAAGGGAAACGGATAACACCTTAACAAGGGGAGACATCTTAGCAACAGTTATAGATGCAGCTGAAAAGGTACTTGTTACAGAGGACAATATAAAATTAGCTACAAGGGAAGAACTTAAACTTATAGACCAACATACTCAAAGATTAAAGGATATTTACCTATCCATATTTAAAAGGTCCGAGGATCATCAGGCCATGGCCACTAACAAAATAAAGGATCTAGAAGCTAATATCTTAGAATTAAAAACTACCCTTAAGGTACAAACAGAAAGCTTTAAAACAGAAATGGATATTATTAATATTGAGAAAGAGAACTTGATAAAAGAGAATGAAGAAATATCCGAAAGAGCCAGAATGATAGAAAATAGTTTTTTAGATAAGGAAAGAACTATTAAAAGCCTAGAAGATAAAATAAAAGAACTGGAAGAAATAAGAATAGAGAATAGAGAACTTGCTAAAGAAAATAAGGATCTAATAGCCAAAAACAACGAAGTTATTAATGAGAAGATAAATATAGAAAATGAATTAAAACATAGAGAAATCATTAATGATAGATTGGAAAAGGAAAGTTCAGAAAAGTCACGTGAAATAAAAGAACTGAATTCTAAGATTCAAGATATAATAAATGAAAAAGAGAAGGAAAAAGCACTTGAAATAAAGGCTATTAATAATGAGTATAAAAATGAATTAGATTCTCTTAATAATGAGCATAGAAAAGAAATAGATATAATAAAAGATGAATACAATACCAAAATTCAAGAATTAAATGAAAAACTTACTACATTACAAGTTGAATTACAAATAATAAGAAGCAACACTGCAAAAAAAGAAGATGAGTAAATTCATCTTCTTTTTCTTTAAATAATGGTGATACAATAGCATTACCATAGCTTTTAAAGCCTCTTAAAAGCCAAAATAGAGCCTCGTTTTTTCCATAAAAACTGAGAATTATTCAAAATCAACTTCATCGAGCAAGGAAAGTGAAAAATCAATATTCTCATAGTCATTTTCAGATATTTTTTCAAGTTTTAAAAGTAGACCGTCAATTAAATTTATAATTTCCTTATCATCCTGGTACTTATAATTAGATTTAATTTCTTCAATAGTTTCTCTTAGGCTTATTTTTCTATAAGAATCTAACAAAGTCATTTCTTCAACGGTAAACATAATCACACTTCCTTTCAATTTTTAAAAGAGTATCAATTATGATATTATCATAATTGATACTAGGGCAATTTAAACAATTTATTTTAGTTTAAGCAAATATTTGTCATCATTAAATTTAAAGTTCACTTCTTCTGCATCTCCAAATATTTTAAATACAAGAATACCAATAGGATTTTCTACTTGGATATATTTATCATCCATTGAATTATGTAAAAGAATTAGGTTGTCATCTTCATTATCTACTGCCTTAATACTCATTTTAGGAATAACCGAATCACGCTGTGAAATTTCTTTCTTATCAGGATTATAATCAAGTACCACTAAAAGATAGCTATCTCTTTTACTAACCTCAGATTTTGATCCCTGAAATCCAATATCAAATCCTAACTTGGTACTATCCACTGTAGTATTATTGATTTTTTCATATATATTTACAGAATCTTTTATAGCATCATTTTCCGATTTGATTAAATAATATTCTAATACTTTAAAAGAGAAATCACCTGCTTCTACGACTGTATCCTTTAATAAAGGAATACTCTGATCTTCTTCTTTTTCATTACCAATATTATCATTGCCACCAGAACAAGCAGTTAATAAGAATAATAAAATTATCAATAATAAAGTAGATGTTTTAAATTTCTTAAACATTAAATTTATCACCCTCCTATTATGAAATGTTAAACTTAAATAATTTTAATTTTATAATTATAAAACATTAAAATTATTATATTATTTAGTTGCATAGTTTATAAAAAGTGCGTCATAGATTCCATTAATGCATATTCCATTAAATACTACATCTCAAAGATATATCTAATAAATGTTATTGGTGTTCCATAGGAATTTCCTACATCACCTATACTTTTATTATATTGAACTAAATCAAGCTCATCTTTTCTATATTTACCTGGTGGTATTTCTATGAAGTACCCTGTATTTGAGAGGTAACCGTATAAATATGCCACAGGAGAATTTTCTTTTACAAACAAGATATTCATCATCCCTTCGCTGACTGTTTCTTGCAATATAGAGGTTCTAAATCCGATTTTAGTTTCCATTTCTTCCTTGGATTCATAAGGTTCAAAGACATAAAGTACATCATAATCAAAATTAAATAATTCCACAGTTTTCCCCGATACTTGAGCATCACTTGCAGATAGTTTCTTTTCTAAATCTCTTGTATTTCTATTTAATTGAGAATTCCATTTCATAAAGAAAGTTACTGATAATAATATAAATATAAAAAACAATATTTTAAGTGTTGCTTTTTTCTTCATTTCCCAACCTCCATAATAAA
>CAYMVC010000105.1:0-5201 GCA_964393755.1 uncultured Eubacteriaceae bacterium
CTATAAAATAGTAACATATTGAAGGTCTAATGTCAAATAAAATTATTGCTATAATCACCAAAATTCAATGGTTACAATGGATAACTTTTCCCTAGTAAAAATTAGTAATAGCAGGGTAAAAACCCTGCTAAAACCACAATTATGCTTATTGCAAAATCTGACCTATTTGTAATTTGATAAAGTTGGTAGGGTGGCCTTTCTTTCAAATTTTGCTATCACCTTTCCCTTTTTTATTACATACCTTCTAGATGCCCTTAATCTTAGTGCTTCATGGACATTGGGTGCATCTATTATATTTAAGTCTGCATCATTACCTACTTCTATCCCATACTTTTCATCAGGGTTAAATATTTTAGCTGCATTTTTTGTAATCATATCAAAAACTATCCTAGCAGTCTTGGGTGTGTTATATTGAGCTGTGTAGGCACATATTAGACCATAGTCTAAGGGGTCCCCTGTCCCATATATATGGAAACCATCACATATGGTGTCCTGGGCCGTAGCAACATTTATGCCGTATTCCACCATTTCTCTTATTCTTGTAACTCCCCTGGTCCTAGGCTCATTATCAATCCCCATTATAGCAAGGGTTTGGGTGTTTGTACACACATTAAAATCAGCAATTTTTAGTATTTCCATCACCTTATCAGCATGGGATTGGTTTTGATAGGCTATGGATGTACAGTGACCTCCTGTTACCCTTCCTTCCATCCCTTCTTCCATAGAGCGAACTGCTGTATATTCTAAGGTTCTATCAAACATATCCTTTGATTGGTCTATGTGCATATCAATTAGGGCATCATATTCCTTGGCCATTTCAAAGACTAAATCCACATGGTCCTTTGCATGGGAATCTAACCATTCTGCTGCGGGCATGCCTCCCACCACATCTGCCCCCTTTTCCATAGCTTCCCACATAAGTGCTTCTGTTCCCTTATTATTAAATATTCCTTCCTGGGGAAAGGCTATAATCTGTATATCACAAATATCCTTACATTCTTCCTTGGCGGCAACAATACCCTCTAGTCCTACTAAATTGGCCATATTATCAATATCTACACTTGTCCTAATCTTGGTTGTGCCATAGGCCACACACTCTCTAATAGCACGTATTGCCCTATCCTTTACATCTTCTACAGTATAGTTTCTCTTTCTATCATGCATTATCTTTATAGATTCTTCCAGTGTTTCTACCTTACTTTCCCGACCACCTATAGATGTGTAGACCTTATCTAAATGCATGTGGGGATTTATAAAGGTGGGTGCCACCAGATTACCTCTTGCATCTATCACTTCACATTCATCCTGGTCACTTATGTCAATCTTTTCTGATATTTCCTTATACTTTCCCTGGTCATCAATTAGGATATCCATCTCTTTAGATTCTCCTAAAAGGGTACAATTTTTAATAAGTAACACGTTAATCCCTCCTCTTTTTTAATTTACTTACCCAAAAACTAATGCTGGCAAACTACCAGCATTAGTTTACTATTCAATTCTTTCTTCATCAGGACCTGAACTCAATAGGTGATTGATCAATAAGTTCATTACAACCCCTACTGTAACTGCTATAAAGATATTATTGTTCATATACATTTTAGGGAATGCACTAAGGGAATTTACCCATTGGGCACCTGTGGTGGCAGCAAATACGGGTACCATTACACCGGTAGCAATGGTGGTACCAGCTACCAGGTTATTTTCAAAGCTTAATCCCTCAGATAAAATTACTTCAATCCCTGAAAACATGATTAAACTGGCACTTATTAAAAATACTCCCCCCACTACAGACCTAGGTATACTGGCAAGTAACATAGCCAATTTTGGAGATAGGCCATAAAATAAAAACATAACTGCTGCCACCTGGGTGATAAATCTACTTGCTATTCCTGTGGCTGCAATAATACCTATGTTCTGGGTATAAGAACTAACAGGTAGGGCTCCAACAAGACCGGAGAAAAAGCATCCTACACCTTCTGCTGCAATACCCTTGTTTATGTGCTTAACCCTATAGGTTTCTCCAGATACAGCACAGGTAGCAGCGTAGTCACCTAGAGATTCAAACATGGACCCTATATAGCCAGTGAAACCTCCTATAATAGCCAAGGTACCAAAGGATACTGCCTTATTGGTGCCGTCAAGTCCCCTGAAGGGGAAGAACCTGGGAAGGGCAAACCAGGGTTCTGCAAAAACAGCGGGCCAATTAAATTTCCCCAGTAAGGTTGATGCAACAACCCCCACAATAACTACTGCTATCAGCACAAAACCTTGGGATAAAATCCCCCTTCCTTTAAATTTTAAAACTAAAGCCACTACAAATGCTACAAATGCAAGTATTAAATGTAGTGGTTCTGGATTCCCAAACATCCACCCTGTTGCAATCTTTGCAGCAACAAAACCAATAGTAGTTACCACTGACCCAGTTACTACAGGGGGAATAAACTTTCTTAGAGAACCTAAAATCCTTGTTATACCAATTAAAAACTCAACTGCTGCTCCCACTAGTACTGCCCCCCACATTGCAGGAAAACCGTATATAGCAGTTACTCCACCCATTGCAGTAAGTACTGATGAAGAAGGGCCTTGAACGATTGGCAGTCTGTTTCCCAGGGTTGTCTGTATTAATGTAGCCACTCCCATGGCTAGGAAACAGGAACTAATCATTGTAGGCAATATAGTCTCAGGTAGACCTGCCAGCGATACAAACATTCCTCCCCAGATAAAGGGGGTAAAGTCAACTAAGGTGATCTGGAATGCATAAAAGATTGTTTTCCACCAGGTATCAGGTCTGTCCTCTATACCATAGTGGAGCTTTATAGATGATTTAATTTCTGTTTCGAATACCGGTTGTTCCGGATCGTAAGCCATTTTAAAACCTCCTTATGTTTAAAATACTGGACTTATGTTATTTTCTACCACTTCCCCTTATAACAATTTTACAAAAATCCATAGGGGAAGTTATTTAAGGTGTCCAAAACTTATTATTTCCATTTTATTTACAATTATTAATAGTATAATTAAATTAGCACATTCTATTTAGGAGGCTAGAAATGAAAATATTAGAAGGCAGAATTATTAGAGTAAATTTAAGTACAGGAAAAATCGAAACTTTTTTATCAAAGGAATATTATAAGTTTTTTGGTGGCAGGGGATTTGGAGATTGGATTTTAGTAAATGAGCTTGACAAGGATGTAGAACCCATCTCTGAGGAAAATAAAGTTATTATTGCCACCGGTTGCTTTACCGGCACATCCCTTCCCGGTTCATCAAGAATTGCATTGGTGACAAAAAATGCCCTAAGCGGTGGCATATCTTATTCAAGTGGTGGTGGGGACTTTGGTCCAGAACTCCGTAAAGCCGGATATGATGCTATTATTGTAGAGGGGAAATCCTCTAAACCCCAATATCTCTTTATTGATAATGGCCAAATTGAACTTAGGGATGCTTCTTCCCTGTGGGGACTTACCACCTGGGATACAGAGGATGCCATAAAAAACGAATTTTCAGATGAGGATATTAGGGTTATATCTATTGGACCAGGGGGAGAAAACCTTTCCAAGATTAGTTGTGTAATGATTGACAAGGCCCATGCCCTTGCCTGGGGTGGAAGTGGAGCAATACTAGGTTTTAAAAATCTTAAGGCCATAGCTGCCAGGGGGACTATGGAAGTCCCTACCTATGATAAGGAGACCTTTGACAGTGTGGTGGATAGTTATAGGCATGTTTTGTTATCTTCCCCAGCATCTGCTTCACTGAGAAAAGGCGGTACCCATGGTATGGCTGGTGTGGGAGGTTGGAGTGGAAAGGTACCCACCTCTGTCCGTAACCTTCAAGAGGAATATTGGGAACCAGAAAAGGCTCAGAAGGTTTCTGAAGAAGCCTATAAACCCTATGAAAAGGAAAGAACCCGTTGTTATAATTGTCCCCTAGCCTGTCTTCACTATT
Organism: uncultured Eubacteriaceae bacterium; assembly: GCA_964393755.1. Classification (GTDB taxonomy): domain Bacteria; phylum Bacillota; class Clostridia; order Eubacteriales; family Garciellaceae; genus DUPX01. Next base: position 3,946 of record CAYMVC010000105.1, read on the forward strand.
ATGAAATGGAAAAGGATGGGGAAGTATTATCCTGTGAAGGTATGCATGCCAATTCTGTAAGGGGCTTTGCATCAAATTGGGATATTGATGAACCCTTTGATGTTTTAAAAATCCATGGTCTATGTAATAAGTATGGCCTGGATGTGGATGGTGTATCAGCTACTGTTGCTTGGGCAATTGAATGTTTTGAAGAAGGAATTATTGATGAAAATGATACCTTTGGACTTAAGTTAAAATGGGGTAATTCTAAGGATTTAATTAAACTAGTTGAACAAATTGCCCTTAGAAGAGACTTCGGTAACCTCTTGGCTGAAGGTGTAAATAATGCCGCCCAGACTATTGGAAGAGGCAGTGAAAAGTATGCCATGCAAATTAAAGGGGTGGGAATAAATGAGCAGGGAGTCCATTCCCATAAAGGCTGGTCCCTGGCTATCGCTACCAGTACTAGGGGGAGTGGTCATTTAAGTGGTGCCCCCCAAACAGAAAACCGTCAGATTCCAGCTGAAGTTGGTAAATGGTTATTTAATTGCCCTGATGCAGGTGTACCCGGTTCCTATGATGGTAAGGGGAAGCTAGTTGCCTGGTTTGAAAAGTATAAGGTGATCATTGATTCCATCGGCATTTGTTATTTTGATGCAGGATGGTATGAAGTTGCACTTTCTGATATTAAAAACTTTACCAGGATGTATTCAGCCTATACAGGTGAGAATATCACCCCTGAAGAAATGTGGGCCAGGGCTGAATGGGTCCTAAATATAGAAAGAGCCTTTAATACTCTCCATGCGGGCTTTAGCCGAAAGGATGACTACCTGCCTAATCGTATAATGGAGGAGCCCCTTAATGTGGGACCCTTCAAGGGAGAATACATGGTTAGGGAAAAGTTTGATGAAATGTTGGATGAATACTATGAGGTCCAAGGCTTAGATAAGAAAACAGGCCTCCAAACAAGGGAACAATTGGCTGACCTGGGAATGGACTTTCTAGTAGACTATCTTGGACTATAATTGCATAATCAGAATAGGGCGACCTGTGGTCGTCCACCCATAAAGAATCAATAAAGATATAGGGCTGACAATCTGTCAGCCCTATATTAATACCACTTTTTTAGAAGGGTGAAAACCCCATATCGAACCAGTTTTCTTGAGTATAGCTTTGATATTCTTCATATAAAATTTTTCTATGTTCTTCCTCCCAATCAGCCAAATCCTCATACATTTTCTTCCCTGCTGGATCCTGGGTATTTTCTGCAGCCTTCT
>CAYMVC010000106.1:0-5181 GCA_964393755.1 uncultured Eubacteriaceae bacterium
TGCAAATTCTATTTGCCTGGGAACAGACTCCATTTCACATTCTTCAACTACCCAGTCATATAAGGGTCGATGGTCTTCAAATTCTAATGAGCATAGGGAGTGGGTTATCCCTTCTATGGCGTCCTCCAGGGGATGGGCATAATCATACATAGGATAAATACACCACTTATCACCAGTATTATGATGACTGGCATGGGCAATCCTATATATTACCGGATCCCGCATGTTCATATTTGGAGAAGCCATATCTATTTTTGCCCTTAATACCATTGATTCCTCTTTAAATTTTCCATCTTTCATAGCTTCAAACAATTCCAGGTTTTCTTCTATAGGACGATTTCTATAGGGACTTTCCCTACCAGCTTTAGTAAGAGTTCCCCGGTATTCCCTTATTTCATCTGGTGTCAATTCATCTACATAGGCCTTGCCTTTCTTAATTAATAGTATGGCTCTTTCAAACATTTCATCAAAATAATCTGAAGCATACAATAATCTTTCCCAATCAAAGCCAAGCCAGCTAACATCTTCTATTATGGACCTTACATATTCTTCCTCTTCCTTTTCAGGGTTTGTATCATCAAATCTTAGATTGGTTTCCCCCTTAAATTCATCGGCTAGTTCAAAATTCAAGGTGATTGCCTTTGCATGACCTATATGTAAATATCCATTTGGTTCCGGAGGGAACCTGGTAATAATCTTGTCATGTTTACCTGTTTCAAGATCATTAATAACAATATTTCTAATAAAATTTGATTGAACTGTCTTCTCTTCCATGATATGCACCTACTTTTATTTTTTTAATTTGATACTAGACAATTTTTTCCTTGTTCCTTTGCCCTACCTAAGTTTAGCCTTGATCTGTCTATAAACTTTTCCATTGTATCTTCCACTTTTCGTTTTGTATACAGACCTATACTGGTAGTTTTCTGGACATCTTTTCCCTTTTTGCAGGAGAAATTATAATTTTCTATAAAACTTCTAAAGTCCTCTGCCCACTTATAGGCTTCTTCAAAAGGGCTATCAATTAAAACCGCAATAAAGGTATCTGCAGTATATCTTGCTACCCAACCATTATATCTTAAAATACTTTTTTCTAATAATTCAGCAAATTCCATTAAGAGTATATTCCCACAGTTATGACCTAACTCCTCATTTATATCTTTAAAGTTATCTATATCTATCATTAAAATAGATAAGTATTCATCTTTTATGTAGGAATTTAGAATATCATAGGGTAGGCGCTCATTTATATATCTATTATTAAATATATTTGTTAAGCCATCCTTAATTATATTTATATTTCTATTTCTTAACAAATTATAAGCATTTTCCTTGGTAGAATCTACTGAATCAAACAATATTCTTTCCTTAGTTATATCCCTTAGTAGCTCTAATATAACCCTTTTTCCCTTTAATAAAATCGGCATTGCCAAAATCATATACACCTTTTCACCTAGGTATTCAATTTTGGCATAAACCTCATTATGCTTAAGGGCACTTCTTGAAATACAATCCTCACAAATCTCATTTCTTTCCCATCCATCATAACATTTTGAAGTCAAAGGAAGTAAATTACTGTCTTTGTAGTCTAATACCTGGTTTTTTATAGGATCAACGATCCTTACTACATCATATAATCTTTTAATAAAACCTATGTTTTTTAATAAATCATCTAATGTTATTTGTTTATTTAACATATTATCCCCCCTAGCGCTTTTGTTTTTAATTAAATGGTAAGAAGGCAATCACTTTAGTTCCTTCCTGTTCTTTACTTTCTATATCAATTCTGCCTTTATGGATATCCACAATCCATTTTGCAATTGAAAGACCTAAACCTGTTCCGCCTTGTTCTCTAGATCTGGCCTTATCGGCACGGTAAAACCTGTCAAATACCCTCTTTAGATCCTTTGAATTGATACCTATCCCCTGGTCTACTACCTCTATAAGGACACCATTTTTAACCTCTTTTGCCAATACCCTTATCACCTTGTATGGCAAGCTATAATTTATAGCATTATCTATTAATATGAACATTAATTGACGTAACTTATTCCCATCACCAGAAATAGAAAGGTTCTCATCCACATTGGCAATTATCTTCAATTGCCTATTAGTTGCCAGGGGTATTAGTTTTTCGCAAACATCCATAAGTAAAAAGGTCAGATCTAATTTCTGTTTTTCTAGTATTTTTTGTCCTGAATCCACCCTGGCTAGAAATAATAAATCCTGGATTATTTTATTCATTCTCAGGGTTTCATCATAGGCATTATTCAACCAATAGCTTTGGCTTTTAACAGTTTCATCATCACAGCCTTTGACAACCTCAAGATTAGTCTGGACCACAGCCAAGGGTGTTCTCAATTCATGGGAGGCATCTGAGACAAATTCTTGTTGTCTTTGCCAGGATTTACTTATTGGTACTAAGGACCTACCTGCTAGAATATATCCCCCCACCAGTGAAAGACTTGTCCCTATTATAATAGTTGCAATCAGGGTAAAACCTAATCTATTAAGGACATCTTTTTCATTTCTTAGGGTCTTAATTGTTTGAATAGTTCTAACATTATTCTTTTTCATATCTGTAGAATAATAGGTGGTACATACACGGTAATTAATACCCTCAGTATTTACAGTGGTGAAATAAAATGCCCTGTGTAAATCATTAACCACTCTATCACTAATACCTACATCATTCATAGCATCCTTTCTAATCTTCATAAGCAAATTATAGTCTAATTCTAAATAGGAAGAACTTATATTTACACCTTTTTCAGTATCTAAAACCACATAGGATATATTGTTCTTGGTCATGTTATGAATTGAACGCAAATGCTCATTTTTCTTTTCCTCATCTATTTGCTCATTAAATTCATTTTCCTCAATAAAATTAATATAATTATCAACCTGGTGAGAATTTGTAATCAAAATATCGTCTATATCCTTATGGAGATTAAAGTCCATTAGGACATAAACAAATATTGAAATAATAGACAGTATTACCACTAAGACTATAGTATTTAAAATAGTAAGGTTTATCCGTAATTTATTAAGCATCTATCCTCTTCTCCTTTAATACATAGCCTATTCCTCGGACGGTTTCTATTTTAATATCTGACTTATTACCTAGTTTTTTACGAAGATAGTGGATATATATTTCCACACTATTTTCCATGGCAGTTCCCTCTATTCCCCATACCCTATCTAAAATCAATTCCTTAGATAGAATCATCCTGGGATTCCGCATAAAAAGTTCTAATAGTTGGTTTTCCTTAGCAGTTAACTTTTTCCTATTGCTATCAATTTCTAACTCGCCACTATCAATATAAAGTCTAACATTCTCAAATTCCAAATAGTTATCATCTAATAAATCTTTTGGTCGCCTGACTAAAGCACGAATCCGTGCTAATAATTCTTCAGTGGCAAATGGCTTAATAAGATAGTCATCAGCACCACTATCCAAGCCTACAACCCTGTCCTCTATTGTATCGCGTGCTGAAAGGAATAGTACCGGTGTCTTCTTATTTAAAGCCCTTAATTCCTTTAATATTTCTAGACCGCTTTTATATGGTAGCATAATGTCCAGGATGATAACATCATATATATCCTTTTTAGCCAAGTATGCTCCTTCTTCTCCATCATAAGCCAAGTCCACAGCTATATTATTTTTACTCATTAGTTTTGATAAGGCAGTAGCTAATGCCTTTTCATCTTCAACTAAAAGCACCCTCATTCTAACCATCCTTTTACTATTATAATTTATTCTTCTACTTTTTTTTACAAAATCCTTTTTATTTAGCAACATAGGCCTACTGGAATTAAGTATCATTTTACCTCTAAGTTTAACATAAAAGTTCCCTTTAAATAAAAAATACTTAGAAAATATTTAAAAAACTTTAATTTTTAAAGGTTCTTTAAAGGTTTATAGTTTATATTATAAATATAAATAATGCTAAACTGATTTATTTTCATTAGGAACCGCCTTTTTTCAACTTTCCCCTTTATTTTTATAAGTATTATCTAATGGTGGTTACTCCACCATTAGATAATATGGTTCCTTATTTACTAAGGAGGTTTATAAATGCAATGTCCAGTTTGTGGTCAAAAGTACATTGGTAAAATAGGTAGAAAAAAGTTTTTCTGTCCTTCTTGTTATTCAGAATTAGTAATTAACAAAAATATTTGCTCAGTATTTAAAATTGACGAAAATGGCAGCTTAATAAAGATATATGAAAAACTCTTAAATGATTTATTATACCCCCAAGGAAAAGTCAAAGAACAATATTAAAAAAACAGCCTAGGCTGTTTTTTTGTTTGTTATAATATTTATTTTGGTAAAACGGTAAATCGTAAAATAAACAAGGCTGCCAATATATATATTGCTGGGTGGACTTCTTTACCTTTTCCTGTAGCAACCTTTGTAATTGGATATATAATCATTCCTGCTGCAATACCATTTGCAATACTATAGGATAAAGGCATAATTGCCATTGTAAAGAAGGCTGGCATTGCTTCGGAAAAATCTTCAAACTTAATATTTTTCACAGAAGACATCATCAATACCCCAACAATCATTAAGGCAGGTGCTGTTGCTTCTCCGGGTACTATTCCAACTAAGGGCCAGAAGAAAATAGCTCCTAGAAATAATACAGCCACTGTTACAGCAGTCAGTCCTGTCCTACCACCTTCACTAACTCCAGCTGCACTTTCCACATAGGTAGTAGTAGTTGATGTTCCTAGGGCTGCACCAACGCTAGTAGCAATAGCATCAGCATATAGAGCTTGTCCCATATTTTTAACATTGCCCTTTTCATCTACCAACCCAGCTTGTGTAGCCGTTCCTACCAAAGTTCCAATGGTATCAAACATATCTACTAGACTAAAGGAAATAACCACTGTTGCTACGCTGATTATTGCACTTATCAAGGTTGTGCCTTCAGTTATATTTAAAAGACCGGCAAAATCCATTTTCATAAAGGTTGGGCCTATACTTGGAGGAGCTGATACTAATGAAAATCCCTCTAGGCTAACAATTCCCATAGGAATTCCTATAATAGTAGTTACTACAATCCCGATAAGTATGGAGCCTTTTACCTTTCTAACCATTAATATACCTGTAATAGCCAGTCCAATAAGGGCTAAAACAGTTCTTGGTTCGGTAAAGTCACCAAAACCCACTAAGGT
>CAYMVC010000107.1:0-5123 GCA_964393755.1 uncultured Eubacteriaceae bacterium
CTTGAATTTTACACCAAAAACACAAAAAAACAGCCTATAACCATTGCATAGCAGCAGTTATAGGCTTCTATTGTTTACATAAAGTTGTTGTGAAATAAATCATTTTTTCATCTTTGCCAAAATACTTTTTATTTCACCTACAGTCATAAATCGCCTTGTAAAATCTACACCTACTAAGTCACCTAAGTCCTTTACTACACTACTTGTATGGTCAAACATGAAATAATTTTCAGATAAATATGTTCCAGATATTTTATTCATTTCACCTACTAATTTTTTTGTAGAATACTTATGGCCTGTCTTAAACTCTAGGAGTCTTAATAAGAGAAGAGATATAAAACAAGTTAAGAAGTGCCCCTCAATATGTTTTTCTATATAAACATGTACAGGCCTTGTCCTTAGTTCACTTTTAGTAATCTTAAAGGTTTCTTCGATTTTCCATAGGCTTTTATAAGCTTCAAGAATCTCCTCATCTGGCATATCTAACTCGCTAGTTATTATAGCATAGTAGCCATCAAACTTTTCCTCTTTGGCTACCTTATCAGTATCTATAAGATGATGCTCTGATAATTCAAATACTTCACCAGTTTCTTTATCTAAAGGCATGGAATAAATATATTTATAAGAACCATTTTTATGGATTTTGCCATTTTTAGCATTCTTAATTAACTTCCTGGCCTTATTAATAGCCTTTTCCCTTTCAAATTTAGCCCTTTTAGCATAATCAGGATTATAAAAAACCACTTGTTTTTGTTCAATAGGAACCTGCTTTTTCCGTCCATTAATATCTTCAACCCAAATATTTGTGGGAACTACCCTAGATTTTATCTTAAATCCATCAGAAGATAATACCCTATACCCCTTATTTGATAAAACATAATCTTTAAATTCCCCACTTGCACCCCTCACAGTTTGAGAGTAAATATAACCATTACCTCGGATGATATTATAGGCAATATTTTCACCAGAATTCATTCCCTTATCAGCTACAACAATAATACGACCAAAATTATAATCATCCTTTAAGTCATCTAGAACAGGCATTAAGGTTGTACAATCATTAGTATTACCTTCAAATAATCTATATGTAATAGGTAGACCCTTGTTGTCCATTAACAGCCCCATTTGGACTATAGGCGTGGTTCGATGCTCCTTAGATACTCCTTTTTTCCTAAAGTTATCTTCCTCGTTAATCTCAAAATAATAATTAGTAACATCATAGTAAACACTAGAAGTATCCCTACCATAATTTAAACGAACCATTTCATGTAGGTGAAGGAGTAGAGCATCTTTATAGTGGGCAAAATAATCCAGGGCCTTATAAACATGGTCATTATGAAAGTCGAAATTAAAAAAATAATTGTCCATATTTTCAAAAGAATATTTTTTAGAACCGGGATCTAAAACCCTTAAATATACAAGCATTTGAAAAATATTATTTAAAGAATACTTTATATTTAAACTTCTTTGTCTATTAATAAAAAACTTATTAATCTCCAAGTCATGATAAAAGTAACTTAGAATAGCAAAACCGAGGTTTTTCCTTAAAACTGATGAATCATCAATAGATTCATTGGCAGTAAAATTAAAGGTCAATAACCTAGAAGCTTCTTTAGCTTCCTTAGTCATTTGCTTGGCAAGATCTTTAAAATGGGAAATAGGATCTTCATGCTCTTTTTCAAGTTCATCTAAATACCCCAGGCTCATAACAGTCTTTTGCTTAACTTTTTTTGTCTTAGGATCCCTGTATCCTTCAACAATAGTTAAAAAAGTTCTTCCAGTTCTTTTTTCAAGTATTTTTTTCAAATACACACAAACCACCCCTGTAACTATTATACCACAGCGTGGGTAAACGTACAACCATATAATGTATAAAATTTGACAAAAAATACTCCTTGTATCTATTCAGATTACAAGGTTACGTTGTTTTAAAATTCGGTTATAGGTGAAAAATTAGGGAAATTGGCAAACCTAATAGTCCCAATATTGAAAAAAATGAAATATTGAAAAAATTCATTGACAGGGCTCTATAAGTACTATATAATTTACCATAAATATTCAATATTATAAAGTGTGATGATTGAGAATAGTAGAAGGATGATACTTTCAGAGAGTAGGAGTATGGTGGAAATCTTACAAGTTTAATTCTTTGAACCCGTTCATGAACATAAAAATTAGTATGAGTTGAACCAATTTGGTTAATTAGGGTGGTACCGCGGGTAACTCTCGTCCCTTTAGGGATGGGGGTTTTTTGTTTTATAATAAAATTTAGGAGGGATTTTGATGTCAATTAAGGAACAAGGTAGAAAGCTGAAAAGGGCATCTTTACTTCTTGAAGTTGCCAGTACAAAGGATAAAAATATAGGATTAGAAAAAGTAATACAAAAGCTTATAATAAATACTCCATTTATTCTAGAGGAAAATGCCAGAGATATTAAATTTGCAAAAGAAAGTGGGATAAAGGATAGTTTAATTGACAGGCTAATGCTTAATGAGGAAAGAATTCAGGGCATGATTGATGGGGTAAGGTCAATTATTGATCTAAAGGACCCTATTTGGCAGAGTGATAAGGTCTGGACCTTAGAAAATAACTTAACTATAAGTAAAATGACTATGCCTTTAGGGGTAATTGGAATTATCTATGAATCTAGACCAAATGTTACTGTAGATGCCTTTGCCCTTGCCTTTAAAAGTGGCAATGGGATTTTATTAAGGGGAAGTTCTACTGCCATTCATTCTAATAGGGCCCTAGTAGCAACCATTAAGGAAGGGTTAAGGGAAAGCAGTATAAAAGAAGATGTTGTAGAACTGGTGGATGATGTTAATAGAGATGTGGTTAAGGAAATGCTTACCATGAATGAATACATTGACCTTATTATTCCCAGGGGTGGCAAAGGCCTTATAGACTTTGTAGTAAAAAATGCAACTATACCAACCTTAGAAACTGGTATTGGTAATTGTCATATATTTATGGATAAAAGTGGTGACAAGGAAGATGGATTAAGGATTATTGAAAATGCTAAAATTCAAAGACCAGGGGTATGCAATGCTGTTGAAACTGTATTAATTCATAAGGATATAGCAGGTGAATTTTTACCAAAATTGTATAAACTATTAGAGGATAAAGTGGAATTAAGGGGTTGCCAGGCAAGTAGAGAAATTATACCAATCAATCCTGCCACCGAAGAGGATTGGGCTGAGGAATATTTAGATTATATTTTAGCTATTAAGATAGTTGATAATATTCAGGAGGCAATTGCCCATATTAGTAAATATGGAACAAAACATTCGGAGGCAATAGTGACAGAGGATTTTACAAATGCCCAACTATTCCAAAGAAGGGTGGATGCAGCCACCGTATATGTAAATGCTTCCACCAGATTTACTGACGGGGGAGAGTTTGGCTTTGGTGCAGAAATGGGAATAAGCACACAAAAAATGCTACCCCGAGGACCAGTGGGACTGGAGGAATTAGTTACTATAAAATATACCATTTTAGGGAATGGTCAAATAAGGGAGTAGATATAGATGTTAATAAGCAGTTTAATGGAGGAAAGCAAAAAGATTGTTATAAAGATTGGAACTAATACCCTATCAGATAGGGAAGGCCATGTGGATAAGGATTATTTAGAAAAGCTAGTCCAACAAATAATTATTCTGGCAAAGAAGGGTAAAGAGGTAGTAATAGTAACATCTGGAGCTAGAATAGCAGGTGTTGCCACCCTAGGTAAATGGAAGCTTAAGGAGGATGTCCATTATAAACAGGCACTATGTGCCATAGGACAGGTGGAATTAATGGATGCCTATAGAAGGGTATTTAATGAACATGATATTCATATAGGTCAAATGCTCTTTACAAAAGAAGACTTTAATGATTACAGTAGGACCTTAAATATTAGGAATACCCTATTTACCTTAATTGATGAAGGTGTCATTCCTATTATAAATGAAAATGATACTGTAAGTTATGAGGAAATAAAGATAGGGGATAATGATACCCTAGCTGCCTATACTGCAAATCTTTGGAATGCTGATGTATTAATACTCCTTAGTGATATAGACGGCATTTATGATAAGAATCCTAAGGAATATGAAAATGCTAAATTGATTGAAGAGATTCAAGATGTAAATGAAATAGATAAAATAGTTGAAATGGGGGAGGCAAGCAGTTTTGGAACGGGGGGAATCCATACAAAGATAGCTGCTGCAAAACTTGTTAATGAATGTGGAATCCCAATGATTTTAGCAAATGGGGCCAAGGAAGATATTATAATTAACTTATTAAAGGGAAAAGAAAAGGCTTCGTTATTTGTTCCTAAGGAGCAAAGATAGGATTTAAGAGAGGGTAACCCCTCTTTTTTTTCTTAAAACTTTTAATAAACTTTTGCTATATATGATAATATTATATAGTTAGATATTACTTTAAACTAGGACTGGAGACCATAAATATGTTAACATCATTCTTTTATATTTTTTTTATTGCATATGGCTTAGGACAGATTCATATAGACTTTGAAGATAAAAATAAAGAAAAGATATTTGAATTTTTATTAGGAATTATTTCTGTTATTTTAGCTAGGCTTTATATTCATACTGGATTGTCTATGTTAGTAGGTGGGATAGGAATTACCCTAGCTTATAAATGGCCTATTAAGTATAAATTTAAGAAGGAATTTACAGGAAGATATGGGCTAATTGGTGTATTAATAGCTTCCATTCCCCATATAGGTTTGGTAGCCTTGGTGCTTTATTTATTATTTAATCGATTATTCAATAATAGGGCTAGAGCTTTTTTCCTCACAAATCTTATTTTACCCTGGCTTATGATTTTATTAAGAATACCGGACGCCTTTATTATCATGGGGTTTTTTAGCTTCCTAATTTCCCTGATGGAATGGATAGAAGACGAGGTAGAAGGGCCTAGGGTTAAATTTATAAAAATTTCTAGAAAAGGTTTATATAAATTGATTTCTATTGCCGGTGTTTCTATAATCGTAATTTTAATATTCTTTAACCGTTATGTTTATAAAGGTTTTGGTGCTCAAATGAATATAATCCGAAAAGGTCCTGAAGCCCTTTCCTACATTGCATTGACCTTTGATGACGGTCCAGATATAAAATAC
>CAYMVC010000108.1:0-5083 GCA_964393755.1 uncultured Eubacteriaceae bacterium
TTGTGCCTCAGTTCTATTATTTTTCGTACTGCCAGAGAAGGTGGTTGAAAAATTACCTACTTTAAATTCCCTGTTTTTATTCTCTTGGAATGAAAGGGAATTTGGATCCATCAATTGTCTTATCCGTTTAACAAAAACCTCCATATCAAAGGGTTTAACTATATAATAATCAGCACCGAATTCAATTGCCCTTTGAGTAATCATATCCTGACCAACTGCAGAAAGTACAACTATTTTTAAATTGCTTTTATTATTATCTAAACTTAATTTTTCCAATACCCCTAAGCCATCTAAAATTAGCATTATTATATCTAAAATAAGTAGATCAGGATGGGTGTTTTCTAGGACCTCTAAAGCTTCCAAACCATCTTTTGCTATTCCCACTACCTCCATATCATCTTGTTTGTTTAAATATTGTCCTAAAATATTAATAAAATCCCTATTGTCATCAGCTATTACTATCCTAATTTTTTCCATTAAAGTTCCCCCTTTTTCCACTTTTTATAACCCTTTCTAAAACATTCGACAATAAAAAGTTTTCTCCTTCACAATATGAAATTATTTCACAATTAACCACTTATTTACAAATGCTAATCTATTAGATCAATATTAGCTTCTTCCAACATCCATTCAATAAATATGCCATAACCCTTTGTGGGATCATTGACAAATACATGGGTAACAGAACCTATAATTTTATTATTTTGAATAATAGGACTTCCACTCATCCCCTGGACTATTCCTCCGGTTTTTTCAAGGAGTCTAGGGTCTGTAACCCTTATTATCATGCTTTTCCCAGACTTCTTAGGCTGGTTTACTATCTTTTCTATTTCAATATCAAATTCTTCTATACTATCCTCCTCAACAGTAGCCAATATTTTAGCTGGACCTAATTTTATGTGTTGCTGTAAACCTATAGAAAGGGGCTTATTAATTTTCTCATTTAAAACCTTACCATAGGTTTTTCCATATAAACCATAGGAAGTATTCTTCTCAATATTTCCAATTATCTTGTCTTCATTGTAAAATATTCCCCGTATTTCACCAGGCTTACCTTTTTGTCCCTGTAAAACTGAACCCACCTTAGCTGAAACTATTTCTCCATTATTCACCGGCATAATTATACCGGTGGTCACATCAGTTATTGCATGGCCTAGGGCACCGTATTTTTTACTTTCTTGATGAAAAAATGTTAAAGTACCTATTCCTGCAGTATTGTCCCTTACCCATAATCCTATTTTGTACTTACCATCTTCCTTATCCTTAATAGGATTTATTTTAACCTTTTCCCATTTATCCTTTCTTTTTAATTCTAGTTCAACCAGATCATTTGTTATACTATTTATAATAATAGAAACCTCTTCTGCAGTATTTACCCTTTTTCCATTAATTTTATATAAAATATCTCCTACATTGACATTTGCATCTAAGCCCGGTGTATAGCTAATTCCATCCTCTCCGATTATTTCCGATAAACCTACAACTATAACACCTTTAGTTTTTAATTTAACACCTATAGATTGACCTCCCGGGTATAGCTTTACATCTGGTAAGACTTTTACCTTCATTGACCTAATAGGTAAAAAGCCAAACGCTTTAATCTGAAGATCTAATTCTCCTATTTCTTTAGGTGAAATTTCTATAGGTTTACTTAAATTCAATTGATATTTATCCTGTTTTAAACCATTTACTTCTATTATATTATTTTCCTTTGTTATAGCATTTATCTGAAAAGGTAATCTAAAATCAAATACCCTTTCTTCCCCCTGTAAAATATATAATTCCCTGGGGAAATTTACTATATATTGAAAGGAATCGTTAAAACTAATAGTTAGTATTAAAATAATTAGAAAAAGCCCTATCGACTTTTTAATATTTAAACTTTTCAATAATTTTCACACTCCCAAATCATCATTTAGGGTTAATTGAAAAATCATCACCTCCTAAATCATTTTTAAAACTACTAATACTATTTTCCCTTTTAATTAATTTGATATTCTTATTTAAAAGTTTAAATATTTCCATAGACTTTTTTTAAAATTTTACAAAAAAAAATAGGATTCTCATCCTATTTTTCTATCTTTTTTTATTTTTTCCGCCATTTCTAACATTTCATTTGCATGACTTTTTGTAACTTCAGTTAAGACTGCACCACCCAACATTCGGGCAAGTTCATTTGTTCTATCCTTCTCTTTTAAAACATTTACAATAGTATATGTTTCATTATCCAGAACTTGCTTTTCTATTAAGTAGTGGGAATCTGCCATTGATGCAATTTGCGGTAGGTGGGTTATACATATAGTCTGATATGCTTGAGAAATATTAGCCATCTTCTCAGCAACAACCTGAGCCGTTCTACCACTTATCCCTGTATCTATTTCATCAAAAATTAGTGAATCTATTTTATCAGCATGGGCCAAAATAGTCTTTAATGCCAACATAATTCTGCCAACTTCTCCCCCGGAAGCAATTTTAGCTAGGGGACGGAGGTCTTGTCCCAGGTTTGTTGATATTAGAAACTCTACCCTATCCTTGCCATTTACACTGGAATAATTTTCTCCGCTTTGTATATCAATTTTAAATTTTGCTTTTTTCATTCCTAAGTCTTTTAATTCTCTGATTATACTACTTTCCAAATCCTTGCCAATGTTTTTTCTTAAAGAGGTTAGTTCATCAGCTACCCTTGAGTACTCACTCCAATTTTCTTCAATCTCCAATCTAAGCTTTTCTTCTTCCTCCCCCTTGTTTTCGATCTTTTCCAGTTTAATCTTTAAATTTTCCTTATAATCTATAATGTCCTTTATAGTTTCTCCATATTTTCTTTTTAAATGGCTAAATGTATTTAGTCTCTTCTCTATTTGGTCCAGTTCCAAGGGATTAAATTCTATAGTTTCATTGTAATCCCTTAATACAAAAGCTCCATCTTCAATTAAAATAATTGCATTATTAATTTGTTCACTTATATTTTTCATAGATGAATCAATGGTGGAAATATTATTTACACAGGTAAGGACCATACTTAATTGATCGTATAAGGAAGCTTGGTCTTCATTGCCTCCATATAATAATTCATATGCCCTATTAGAATTTTCAAATAGGATTTCCGAATGAATTAGTATTTGTCTCCTGTTTTCTAATTCTTCTTCCTCATAGATATTTTCTAATTTAGCTTGATTAATTTCATCTAATTGAAATTTTAAAATATCCTTTTCCCTTTCCACTTCCATTTCATTCCTAAGTAAATCCTTAAGGGATTGTTGACTATGTTTATATTTATTAAAGAGCTCCCTTGTTTTATTTAATAAATTTTCAATCTTTAAGCCTCCGTAAGAATCCAGCAGATCTATATGACTTTCCCAACGGAGTAAGGATTGATGTTCGTGTTGTCCATGAATATCAATCAATAATTGGGAAAGTTCCTTCATTAAACTAAGGGGAACCATTCTACCATTAATTCTACAGGTGTTTTTCCCAGAGGATAATACCTCCCGTGACATTATTATTGTATAATCCTCCTCAATATCAATTCCCCTATTTTCTAAAAAATTATTAACCTGTTTTTTATTTTTAGGGGAAATGTCAAAAAGGGCTTCCACAATCATCCTATCCTTGCCCTGCCTTATATTTTCCCTATTTGCCCTTTGTCCCAATACCAGTCCAAGGGCATCAATGATTATCGATTTCCCTGCTCCTGTTTCACCTGTTAGTATATTTAGTCCTTTATTAAATTCTATATTTAAAGAATCAATTAAAGCAAAATTAAATATGCTTAATTCTGATAGCATACTAACACCCCCTGTGAAAACTATTTTGTTAATTTTTTAAATCTCTTTACAATATTTTCAGCCTGGTCTACTTTTTTAATTAAAACAAAGATAGTGTCATCTCCTGCAATACAGCCTACTATTTCCCGCCAATCAAGGGCATCAATAGCTACAGAAGCCGCAGAGGCAGTACCAGGTAAAGTTTTAATTACCACAGTATTTCCAGCATAATCAATATGGACAACAGATTCTTTAAAGACCTTCACTATTCTTTCATTTATATTTAATTCTGTTGCTCTTAATGCCTCATATTTATACTTACCGCTATCAGACAAAACTTTAATTAGTTTTAATTCCTTTATGTCCCTTGATACAGTTGCCTGGGTAACATCAAAGCCGGCATCTTTTAATAGATCTGCCAATTCACCTTGGGTCTCAACTTCATTGTTTTCTATAATATCTAAAATCATAGAGTGTCTAGAGATCTTCACTGATTTTCCTCCTTTAAAGTTGATCCTGCTTATAGTCAATAGTAGATCTTTCTGCTAACTTTTTACGTAACACATCGTAAAAAGTTCTATTATTAAGTTTTACAAAATTTGCAGTAAAATCTGCTTTGCCGACTATTATACTATCCCCTTCTTTTAACATATATCCTTTTTGACCATCCATGGTCAATACAATTTCATCATTATTATCCCCTTCCACCTCTATATAAATCTTTTCCCTATCAGATACAATTATAGATCTGGCATGTAAGGTATAGGGCGATATTGGGGTTACAATTAATAAATCATTTTGAGGGTTTACTATTGGCCCCCCTGCAGAAAGAGAATATGCGGTAGAACCGGTAGGGCTGGAAACTATCAGTCCATCAGCAGGAAATGTATCTAAATATTTATTATCCACATAGGTTTTTAAGCGAACAATTCTAGCAAAGGCCCCCTTAGATATAACCACATCATTTAAAGCATAAAATCTGTCCACCTGGACATTATCATTAAGAATAATAGCTTCCAGCATCATTCTTTCCTCTATTGTATATTTCCCTGCTTTAATCTTTTCCAAGGCCGAATATAGGTCATTGATTTCCACCTCTGTGAGAAATCCCAGCCTTCCCAAATTAACACCAAAAATGGGGGTTCCAAATCTTCCTACCCTTCTAGAAACACCCAGAAGAGTCCCATCCCCCCCTAAAACAATAATAAAATCCGCCTGGTCATACATTTCATGACTCTTATAAGCTAAATCACTTCTATCTATTTTTTCTGCTTCTATTTCATTAAGCAAGACTTGTCCATCGTTTTCTTCAATCCATT
>CAYMVC010000109.1:0-3779 GCA_964393755.1 uncultured Eubacteriaceae bacterium
CTTGCCAAGGCGAGGGTCGCGAGTTCGAATCTCGTCTTCCGCTCCAATCTTGCGGGTGTAGCTCAGTGGTAGAGCCCTGGCCTTCCAAGCCAGTTGCGAGGGTTCGATCCCCTTCACCCGCTCCATTTTTATATAACATATAATATAGAGAAATGCGCCCATAGCTCAGCTGGATAGAGTGGCAGACTTCGAATCTGATGGTCGGGGGTTCGAATCCCTCTGGGCGCGCCATTTTACAGCCTAATAATAGGCTTTTTTTATTTATTAGTACTTTTAAGGATTTCGTTAAAAATTAGATTAAGAATATTTTGAATATTTAAAAGGACTTTTAAAAAAAGTACAGAATACATAATATTACGCTTCCAAATAATATTTAAAAAAAGGAGAGGAATCATGGAGTTACTACTAAAATACAACAAAATTATTAACAACTTCGTTTGGGGACCCTATATGTTGGTGTTTCTCGTGGGTACTGGTGTATATTATACTATTCGTACTAATTTTATGTCTATTACAAAGATGGGTTATGTATTAAAAAATACATTGTTCAAGATGTTTGATAAAAAGGTTAGGGGGGAAGGGGAGATTACACCTTTCCAGGCAGTGTCCACTGCATTAGCCGCAACCATTGGTACAGGAAATATAGCTGGTGTTGCCACTGCTATAGCTATAGGCGGACCAGGGGCAGTATTTTGGATGTGGTTATCAGCATTATTTGGTATGGCAACAAAGTTTGGAGAAGTGGTTCTTGCTATTCATTATAGAGAAAAAACAGAGGATGGTCGCTTTGTAGGCGGACCTATGTACTATATACAGAATGGTTTAGGATGGAAATGGCTAGCTATGATTTTTGCTTTTTTTGGTGCACTAGCAGCTTTTGGCATTGGTAATATGGTTCAGGGGAATTCAGTTGCTGATTCTTTAAATGCTACCTTTGGTATGCCCCATTGGATTTCAGGGATATTACTTGCTATTGCAGCAGCTTTGGTTATAATAGGTGGTCTAAAAAGAATTGCATCATTTACAGAAAGACTTGTTCCAATTATGGCATTATTTTATGTTATAGGTTCATTAATTATTTTAGTAACTTTTGCAAAGGATATTCCTGCAGCATTTAGCCTTATTTTTAGTTCTGCCTTTACTGGGACTGCGGCAATGGGTGGATTTGCAGGTTCCACTATAATGATGGCAGCTAGATACGGAGTTGCCAGAGGAGTTTTCTCCAATGAGGCTGGGTTAGGAAGTGCACCAATTGCTCATGCGGCGGCAACAACTGATAGTGCTGTACGACAGGGATTATGGGGAATCTTTGAAGTGTTTATGGATACTATAGTAGTATGCTCAATGACTGCTTTGACTATTGTGGTAACAGGGGTTTGGGACTCGGGTTTAGATGGGGCGGCTTTAACAACTGAGGCCTTTAATAGGGGCTTGCCAGGACCGGGAGGGATTATTGTTGCAATTGGGATTTTACTATTTGCCTATTCAACTATCCTGAGCTGGTCTTACTATGGGGAACGTTGTGCAGAATACTTATTTGGTAGTAAAATAAATAAGTTTTATAGGATAATATGGATACCTTTCATTTATATAGGGTCAGTAGGTGGACTAGAACTTATGTGGGATATTGCAGATACATTAAATGGTCTTATGGCAATACCCAACCTAATAGGTCTTCTTGGATGTAGTGGAATTGTCTTTAAACTCACAAGGGAATATTTTAGGAATAAAAATGCATTATAAAACTTTACCCCGATATTAATCGGGGTAAAATTTCCTCCCTTGTTTTTTTAATAATTTATGCTATAATATAAATTGCTTTACAACCATATAGGTTATATTTTTATGTTGGGGTATAGCCAAGTCGGTAAGGCACCAGACTTTGACTCTGGCATTCGTAGGTTCGAGTCCTGCTACCCCAGCCATTTTTTGAAAAGGAGAAGATACCTTTTCTTTTTTTATTTTTTTATGGGTAAGAACTGTGATACTATTTAATAGATACTGTTATTGTTGGGAGGTTTTATGGTGGCTAGTCCTATAAAATTCATAGAACATAGGAAATGGTGGATAATTTGTTGTCTAGCTCTATCCATTCTCTTGGTCAGTGTTTTTATACCTAGGTGGTTATTCAAGTTTCATATAGGCAAAATGGGATTAGAGAAGGTAGAACGGATTGAATATGTAGAGTACGAAGGGGATCCTTTTTGTTCATCTATTAAAATTAAAAAAGTAGCTAGCCGTGGAGATAATAGAAATACAATAAATGATTTTTTAGATAAGATAAGTAGAGTCAATAAAAAAGAAAGGGCAATGAACAACTCTAATAAGGTGCTGTTTTTTTACTATGATAATGGTAAGATTTTAAATGCATACATTAAAGATAACTATCTGGGTTTTAATTACGGTAAGACGTGGTTAGAAATAAGGGAATTGGAAAACACCATTGACAGTATGAATTTTGTAGAACTATTAAAGTTTAAAAATGATGGAAGGACAAAATAATCGGTTAACCTTTATTGTTTGGAAATGGAAATTTCTAGGTTTGATAATTAATAATAGTATGATATAATATATTAGTTAAAAATATAATCCTTGTAGTTAATTGTTGCATAGGAAATAGGAGGAAAGCATAAATGTCTTCAAAATTAGAAAAAATAGAAAACAGTGTAGCAAGATTAGAAATCAAAGTATCCCCAGAGGATTTTGGAATCGCAATGAAGAAGGCCTATAAAAAGAATGTAAAAAGATTTAATATTCCCGGTTTTAGAAAGGGAAAGGCACCAATGAGGATTGTAGAATTACAATATGGTGAAGAGATATTTTACGAAGATGCCTTTGAATTCGCATTTCCTGATGCATATGAGATGGCGATAGAGGAGAATAAATTAGACCCGGTGGCACAACCAGATATTGATATTGAAACAATTAGTAAGGCTGAAGGTATGGTCATTAAAGCTGAAGTTGCTGTGAAACCAGAGGTTGACCTGGGTGAATATAAAGGAATAGAAGTAGAAAAAAGGGAGTATAATGTAAGTGATGAAGATGTACAAAAAGCACTGGAAGAAAGCCAAGAACAAAATGCACGATTAATTACTGTTGAAGATAGGGCAATAGAAGAGGGAGATAGTGCAATTATTGACTTTAAAGGTTTTATAGATGGTGAAGCCTTTGAAGGGGGAGAAGGAACAAACTTTAATTTAAAAATAGGTTCGGGGCAATTTATTCCCGGTTTTGAGGAACAATTAATAGGGGTGGAAGCAGGCCAAGAAGTTAAGGTGGAAGTGAACTTCCCTGAAGATTATCACCAAAAAGATGTTGCTGGAAAGCCTGCATTATTTGAAGTGAAGGTTAATGAAATTAAGGAAAAAGAATTACCTGAATTAGATGATGAATTTGCCAAGGATATAAGTGAATTCGATACATTAGAAGAATTAAAGGAAGATATTAGAATAAAGAGACAAGATGAAGAAGAACACAGGATTAAGCATGAGGTGGAAGATAGTATTTTAGCTAAGCTAGTAGAAAATACTACTATGGTAATTCCAGATGCTATGGTGGATGGAGAAGTAGAAAGAATGCTACAAGACTTTGATTATCAATTAAGAAGTCAGGGTATAAATTTAACAGATTATTTTAAATATACTAATATAGAAGAAGAAGCCTTTAAAGAAAACTTAAAAGAGGATGCAAAGAAAAAGATTTCTGTAGACCTAGTTTTAGAAAAGATTATAGAAGTGGAAGATATCCAGGCGAATGAAGAGGAAATAGAAGAAGAGCTT
>CAYMVC010000109.1:3789-5045 GCA_964393755.1 uncultured Eubacteriaceae bacterium
TTTGATATGGATGGCGCAGGAAAAGTAACGCTGGAAATAGAAGAAGAGCTTGTGGTCTTGGCAAAGCAATACGGTCAGGAAGTTGAAAAAATGAAGGAAACCCTTAAGGGTAACAATGAATATATAGTAGATACAATAAAAAGAAGAAAAGCTATTGCTTTCTTAGTGGAACACAGCAAGGTAATATCTGAGTAGCCTAATTTTTATCTTTGAAAGCTATAGACTAATCTGATATTCAAGGAGGAGATAAAAGTGAGTTTAGTACCTATGGTTGTAGAGCAAACTAACAGGGGAGAAAGATCATACGATATTTATTCTAGATTATTAAAGGAAAGAATTATTTTCCTAGGTTCAGAAATTAATGATGTTACTGCTAGCCTAACAGTTGCTCAAATGCTATTTTTAGAGGCTGAGGATCCTGATAAGGAAATTCAAGTATATATCAATAGTCCTGGAGGTTCTGTTTCATCCGGTTTTGCAATTTATGATACCATGCAATATATCAAATGTGATGTTTCTACAATTTGTATAGGCATGGCTGCATCTATGGGGGCATTTTTACTGGCTGCTGGAACTAAGGGAAAAAGGTTAGCACTTCCAAATAGTGAAATAATGATACATCAGCCCCTTGGGGGAGCTAGGGGGCAAGCCACTGACATTCAAATTCATGCAGAACAAATTATTAAAATCAAAAAAAGTCTTAACAGAATATTAAGTGAAAGAACAGGGCAACCTTTAGAAGTAATCGAGAGAGATACTGAGAGAGATTTCTTCATGTCTGCTGAACAGGCTATGGAATATGGAATCATTGACAAGGTGATAACCTCAAGAAAGTAATTTTTATTTAGAGAGGTGAAGTAATGGCAAAATTTGATGAGAAGAAACAATTAAAGTGTTCTTTTTGTGGAAAGTCACAGGACCAAGTTAAGAGATTAGTTGCTGGTCCGGGGGTTTATATTTGCGACGAATGTATAGAATTATGCCAAGAAATAATAGATGAGGAATTTGATGAAATTTTTGAGGCAGATTTAAGAGAAATTCCAAAACCTGCAGATATAAGAAAGACTTTAGACGAATATGTTATTTCCCAGGATAGAGCAAAAAAATCATTGGCGGTTGCAGTATATAATCACTACAAAAGAATTAATACCGATAGCAAACATGATGATGTAGAGGTACAAAAAAGTAATATTATGATGTTAGGTCCTACAGGTTCAGGTAAGACTCTTCTAGCACAAACATTAGCTAGGATATTA
>CAYMVC010000110.1:0-2344 GCA_964393755.1 uncultured Eubacteriaceae bacterium
GAGAACCGTCCCCATGTTTGTGTTTGGGTGGGAGTTTTATTTTTTTAGAATTCTCTGAACTTTTTATAGATCTTATTACTCTTATAGTAGAAGGAGGGTATTCATTGGAAGATATACTTTTAATAAAAAAAGCCAAAGATGGAGATAAGGATGCACTAGTTACCCTGATAATGAATAAAAAAAATGAATATTATGGTTTAGCCCTCCTGTATATGAAGAATCAGGATGCCGCCCTAGATGCTCTGGAGGATATGATTGTTATTCTCTATAGTAAAATTCAAAACCTTAGAAAGCCGGAAGCTTTTTATAGTTGGAGTAAAAGAATATTAGTTTCCTCTTGCCTAGACAACCTTAGGAAGAATAAAAAACTCATTCTTATAGAGGACTGGGATCAAGTAGATAATAAAAACTATTTTAGGGATAAGGACCAGGAATTGGATTTGGAGAAACAATTAGAAAAGCTAAGTTCTAAACATAGGGAGGCTATTAAGCTAAGATATTATCTGGACTATGACTATGAAACCATTGCAAAACTCACCAATACACCAATAGGTACTGTGAAATCCAGGGTATTCAATGGACTTAAAAGGCTTAGGGAAAGCATGGGAGGTGAATATTGATGAAGGATATAGAAGATTTATCTAAAGAAAAAAGAGACTTCTTTAAAAATATAAAGGCACCAGATGAAATGGAAGATAGACTTAGAAAGGCTTTGAATCACAAAAGACCTAAAAATTTCAAAGTAAAAAGACTGGCCCTAGTGGCAGGCCTATTGTTAGCCTTTATCTTCACCTATAATTATAATACCTTTGCTTATTATGGGAAAAGATTATTAGGCTACGAAGGGGTCATGTCTGAAAGCTTAAAAGATCTTAATAATCTGGGAAAGGGTCAGGAGATAGGTAGGTCTTATGAATTTCCAGGGGGCATAAAGATTACCCTAGATGGGGTTATGGTAGATGATAGCCAACTCCTTGTCTTTTATAGGATTCAGGACCCTAATGCCAAGAGAGAAGAAGATTTTGAAAGCTTATCTGTGGATCATCCAAGAATCAGGGGATTGGTATATGAGTATGTTCCCAGAGTAGGGCAGGGAGAAATAAAAAAGGAAAAAGGTGAAATATATTGGGCTTATTCCTTTGCACCTCCAAAACTCATGGAAAAGAAATTAAAATTCCAAGGACAAATAAAAATTGGAAAGGATTATAAGGATTTTTCTATACCCTTCAACCTAGATAGAAATAAGGCCATGGGCCATAGTATAAAACAAAAGCTTAATAAAATTATTACCATTCAGGACCAGGAAATAAAGTTTAAAAGTATTTTAGCAACTAATACCCAGACTATAATAAAGGGTTCTCTGGCAAGTTTAATAGATTTGGCACTGGAAAATTTTAAAGGGGAATTAATTAGGCCCCAAGTTGACTTTACCTTATTAGTAGATGGTCAGGTTTATGAACCTATAGGGTCAGGTACAAGTAGTGGAAGCAAAGGTATAACCTTTGACCATATATTTGAACCCTTGCCAGAGGATTTAAAGGATCTAAAGTTAGCTATAATAGGTCTGACAATAGATAAGAGGTTAAAAAAGGTAATACCTATAGAAAAAGGAAAGGATCAGATAATAGAGATAGATGGCCAAAAACTTGAAATATTGAATATCCAAGAAATAAAGGACACAACAGAGGTAACCATAAAAAGTGATGAAGATGTACTTTTCCCTGATATTAAGCTAATAGTAGGTGGGGAAGACATTAAGTTAGATAGGG
Source organism: uncultured Eubacteriaceae bacterium (assembly GCA_964393755.1). Lineage (GTDB taxonomy): Bacteria > Bacillota > Clostridia > Eubacteriales > Garciellaceae > DUPX01. The sequence goes on from CAYMVC010000110.1 coordinate 1,770, forward strand.
TCCACAGTGAGGACTATGAAAAAACAAGGGAAGGGGACCTCTTTAAGATTAGAACCCTATCCTTTAAGGGGAAGGGGAAGGAGCTAAAACTTAAGATAAATAAAATCCATTATAAAAATGAAATTTATGAGGTGGTGGATATACCCTTAAGGTAAACCCTATTCTTGGTCTAGTTGATGTGATTTTTTAAATAGATCATCCTTTGTAATAATACCCTTGTCTATAAGGAGTTCAATAAGACTCACTATAGCTAGGGTATTTTTATAATCAATTTCTTTAAGGTCAGCCACCTGGCTTAGGAATTCTATTTTAATATTCTCCATAATCTAACCCCCAATCATTATTCAGATTATTAACATTTAAAATAGGGGTATACATTTAATTTGGTAAAAAAGGTATAATATTAAAAAGCTGTGAAAGTTGCCAAAGTATTCTATTCATTATATAATATTGATAAATTTAATAAGAGATCAATGATGGGAAATAGTAGGAGCTAACTTCTTTTAGAGAATCGGTGGTAGGTGGAAACCGGTAGAAGGAGATTCTGAATCCATCCCGGAGATTTAACTGCTAGT
>CAYMVC010000110.1:2354-4999 GCA_964393755.1 uncultured Eubacteriaceae bacterium
GTGAATTGGTAAAACCAATTAATCAGGGTGGCAACGCGGGATAACTCTCGTCCCTTATGGGATGGGGGTTTTTTGTTTATAAAAAAAGATAAGGAAAGGGAGAAAAGATGCTAGATATAAAAAGGATTAGAAATGACTTTGACAATGTGAAAGCTGGATTGGATAAAAGAGGTGGAGGCTTTGACCTGGAAGATCTATTAGAATTAGACCAGGAGAGAAGAAGGATTCTTGGTCAGGTGGAAAAACTAAAAAACAGACAAAACACTGTATCCAAGGAAATACCAAAGCTTAAAAAAGCCGGTGAAGATATTAAGGAAATTATGGAAGAAATGAAGGAAGTATCCCAGAAAATAAAAGACATTAATAGTGATTTGAAGGTGGCAGAAGATGAATTAAAGGACCGACTGCTTTCCATACCAAATGTACCAAATCAGGATGTACCTGTTGGGGCTAGCGATGAAGACAATATTGAAATAAGAAAGTGGGGGGAAGTTCCCAGCTTTGATTTTGAATTCAAGGCCCATTGGGATGTGGGTGTGGATTTAAATATCCTAGATTTTGAAACAGCAGGTAAGGTCACTGGGGCAAGGTTTACCTTTTATAAGGGATTAGGTGCCAGATTAGAGAGGGCCTTAATATCCTTTATGTTAGATTTACATAGTGAAAACCATGGTTATACAGAAGTCTTACCTCCCTACATGGTCAATAGGGCTAGTATGACAGGAACTGGTCAATTACCCAAATTTGAAGAGGATGCCTTTAAAACCACCAATGATTATTTCCTTATACCTACAGCAGAAGTGCCTGTTACCAATATGTATAGGGATGAGATATTAGATGGGGGGATTTTGCCTATTAAACACGTTGCCTATAGCGCCTGTTTTAGGGCAGAGGCAGGGTCGGCTGGCAGGGATACCAGGGGCTTAATTCGCCAACATCAATTCAATAAGGTGGAATTGGTCAAGTTCGTCCATCCGGACCATTCCTATGAAGAATTGGAAAGTTTGACAGCCAATGCGGAAAAGGTATTAAAACTGCTAGGATTACCCTATAGGGTGGTATGCCTATGTGCCGGAGACCTTGGGTTTTCTTCAGCCAAGACCTATGATTTAGAGGTTTGGATGCCTAGCTATAATCGATATGTGGAGATATCATCCTGCAGTAACTTTGAAGACTTCCAGGCCCGTCGAGCAAATTTAAGATTTAGACCTGGTCCAAAACAAGGTCCCCTCTTCCTCCATACCTTAAATGGTTCAGGAGTAGCAATCGGGAGAACAGTGGCGGCCATTTTAGAAAACTACCAGCAAGAAGATGGCAGTGTAATAATTCCAGAAAAACTTCGTCCCTATATGGGGGGAATAGATACAATAAAATAGGGCAAAAGCCCTATTTTATCCCATATCCCTTACACCAATATCTCTTCTTTTCTTTTACTTTTTCCTATAACCCTGCCATCCTTTATAACAAAGAGCCTTGCCGGCTGTAATCTTATGGCATCCTTTATATTGTCACAATCTAAAACTACCAGGTCCCCAATATCCCCTTCATTTATGCCATAATCTTTTAAGCCTAGGATTTTAGCTGCATCATAGGTGATCATATCGTAGACCTTTTCTATTTCTTCCGGTAAACTCATCTGGGCCGCATGGGCGGTAACCAGGGCAACTTGCAGCATATCGGCACTTCCAAAGGGGTAGAAGGTGTCCTTAATACAGTCCTGGCCAAAGCTTACATTTACTCCTGCCTCCAGCAATTCCTTTACCCTGGTAATTCCCCTCCTAATAGGCTGCTTATCATTACGGCCCTGTAACATTAGGTTAGTTACTGGATTGGTAATCATATGGATATTGGCTCTCTTCACTTTTTCAATTACATATTGGGCATAGTGGTCATCATAGGCGGCCAGGGCACAGGTATGTCCTGCCGTTACCCTACCTTCCCAACCTCTTTTTATGGTTTCATCAGCTAGCATTTCTAGAGTTCTATAAAAGGGATCATCGGTTTCGTCCACATGCATATCCACATCAGCATTAAATCTTTGGGCTATATCAAAACAAATTTCCACATGCCTTTTACTGTCATCAGGATTATCTTCATTGGCAGGCATTCCCCCCACTATATCTGCTCCTGTTTCCATAGCCTTTATAAGGAGCCCCTGACATCCAGGATTTTTTATAATACCCTCCTGGGGAAAGGCGACTATCTGTATATCCATAATATTCTTATACTTTTCCCGGGCTGCCACCACCCCTTCCAAAGGTTTTAATCCACCAATAGTGTCCACATCCACATGGGTCCTCATTTTGGTGGTACCATTTATAAGAGCCCTTTCAATAACTTCCCCTGCCCTTGCCATAATATCTTCAAGGGTATAGGCAGCCTTCTTTTCCCATATAATTTCAATGGCTTCACTGAGGGTACCGGATTCATTTGGTCTAACCACATCCACAATGTTCACCTTATCTAGGTGAATGTGAGGGTCTATTAAGCTGGGGGTTACAAGGTTTCCACCGGCCTCTATTATCTCCTTTCCTGATAGGTCCTCCTTAGTAATGCTTAATATCCGCCCCCTTTCAATTCCAATGTTCCATAGACCCTTTCTTCTCCTCAATCTCCCTTTTCTTATTTCTAAATCCAAAACTATC
>CAYMVC010000111.1:0-4987 GCA_964393755.1 uncultured Eubacteriaceae bacterium
TATCGGTAAGGGTAACAACTTCTTCTTCAGGTCTATTGACGGTACCGTCCACCATACAATGGGCAAAGCCATATCGGGAATCTATTATTTCTAATTCAAAATCCCCACTGCTATGGTATCTATAGAAGTTCTTAATATACTTTATTGCTTCTTTACTTAGGATGGAATCATTTAGTTTTTTTATGATTTCATTGTCTCCCTCAATGACCTTGAGGGCTGTCCACCTTAAGGGGTAGGGTAAGTTTTCTCCCCTTAAAGCTTCTTCCATATGATTAATATGATGTTCTATGATTTCATTATATTTTAAAGGGCTTTTATTGTCAGTCTTTTTACCCACTAACTCAATGGCTGCCTTAATTATGTCCTCTATTCCCTTTTCCTTAGATGCTATTGTAGGTACTACCGGTAGTTTTAACCTTTTAGATAGGCCTTGGATATCAAAATTAATATCCCTTCTTTCAGCCTCGTCTACCATGTTAAGTGCAATAACAACCTTTTTCCCCATTTCTAATAATTGAGTTGTTAGATAAAGGTTTCGCTCCACATTACTTGCATCTATTACATTTATTATTACATCCGGATTACCTGTTAGAATATAGTCTCGAGCAACAATCTCATCTTCAGAAAATGCTCCCAGGCTATAAGTACCCGGCAGGTCTACCACATGGTATTCCTTTCCCCCATAGGTAAAGTTCCCTTCCTTTTTCTCTACTGTAACGCCCGGCCAATTACCAACATATTGGTTAGACCCGGTGAGGGCATTAAAAAAGGTGGTCTTACCACTATTAGGGTTGCCAACTAGTGCAATGGTTCCATTGCTCATATAATCATCCCCCATAACTCTGCCTATTTTTAAATATCTAACATTATTTTTTCTGCTAGGCCTCGCCCTAGCGCAATCTTATTTCCATTTAAATATACAATAACAGGTCCTGAATCATTTTTGATGATTTTTACAGGAGCACCGGTATTAAATCCCATTTCATAAAGCCTTTTAGTGGCAGTTCTTCCAGCTTGTATCAACCTAACTTTCCCTGTATCGCCATTTTTTAGAGATAATAAACCCTTAGTCAATAGAAACTCCCCTTTCAATAGCATTTTATTCATTTAGGGTTGTAAATGATAATAATTATCAATACATTAAGTTATTATAATACGGATTAGGGAAATTTGCAATAGGACAAGTGGAAAATCATTGTAGTTGGAAATAGTACCCCTCTTGCTCAGGTATTAGCAGGTTAACAATCTATCCACACTATATATTAATAGAGGAGGTTTATTGCAAAACAATAGCTATAATAGTGTGTATTAGTTATCAGGATGATGGAACTTATTCCATAACTTGCATAAACCGTAGGCAACTTATTAAATTTAACTGCCTTGTTTTTATATTGTTTATTTAGAATCCTTTATGCAGGCTAAGTTTGTTCCATATTTTGTTTAATAATTTTAATAAATAGTTTGAAACAACCCTCATATAAATGTTATAATTTAATCAATAGCAATATTTCTTTTATTTATACCAGATAAGAAGTATTTATTTTATATCATACAAGGAGGGTAAACAATGGTAAGAAAAATGAGAACTATGGATGGAAATACTGCAGCAGCTTATATATCATACGCATTTACTGAAGTTGCAGCGATTTATCCCATCACCCCTTCATCAAATATGCCTGAATTAGTTGATGATTGGTCAGCTCATGGGGTTAAAAATATCTTTGGACAAACTGTAGATGTGGTGGAAATGCAGTCAGAAGCAGGGGCTGCAGGTGCAGTTCATGGGTCCTTAGAGACAGGAGCCTTGACTACTACCTATACAGCATCACAAGGTTTGCTTTTAATGACACCAAATATGTATAAAATTGCAGGGGAACAACTTCCTGGAGTTTTTCATGTTACAGCCCGGGCAATAGCTGGTCATGCCCTATCTATTTTTGGGGACCACCAAGACGTAATGGCAGCAAGACAAACAGGCTTTGCTTTCTTGGCCACCAATAGTGTTCAAGAGGTTATGGACTTAGCTGGGGTGGCCCACTTGGCAGCTATTAAGACTCATGTACCATTCCTACATTTCTTTGATGGATTTAGAACATCCCATGAAATCCAAAAGATTGAGGAACTAGAATATGATGAATTAGCAAAGTTAGTAGATCAAGATGCACTTCAAGCCTTTAGAAATAAATCATTAAACCCAGAAAGACCTGTTATTAAGGGAACGGCTCAAAACCCTGATATTTATTTCCAAGCAAGAGAAGCAGCTAATTCCTATTATGAAAACGTTCCTGATGTGGTAGCAGATTATATGAAGGAAATTACTAAACTTACCGGCAGAGAATATAAGCCTTTTGATTATTATGGAGCTCCAGATGCAGAAAGAGTTATTGTGGCTATGGGTTCAGTGGTTGAAACTGTAGAAGAAACAATTGACTATTTACTTGAAAAGGGAGAAAAGGTAGGGGTAGTGAAGGTAAGACTGTACAGACCTTTCTCTGAAAAATATTTCTTTGATGTATATCCTGATACAGTAAAGAAAATTGCTGTATTAGATAAGACTAAGGAAATTGGTGCAACAGGAGAACCACTATATTTAGATGTTAGATCATTATTCTATGGTAAAGAAAATGCTCCATTAATTGTTGGAGGAAGATACGGTCTAGGTTCAAAAGACACTACACCTTCCCAAGTATTGGCAGTATTTGAAAACCTTAAAGAAGACCAACCTAAAAACGGCTTTACCATTGGTATTGTTGATGATGTTACATTTACTTCATTAGAAGAAAAGGAAAAGATTAGAACTACTCCAGAAGGAACCATAAGATGTAAATTCTGGGGACTAGGATCAGATGGGACAGTAGGGGCAAATCAAAGTGCCATTAAGATAATTGGTGATAATACTGACCTATTTGCCCAAGGTTACTTCTCCTATGACAGTAAAAAGTCCGGTGGTGTTACAGTATCCCACTTAAGATTTGGAGAAAAACTCATTAAATCCACATATTTAATAGACGAGGCAGATTTTGTATCCTGCTCAAACCAAGCCTATGTAAACCAATATAATTTGCTTAAAGGTTTGAAAAAGGGTGGCACCTTCCTATTAAATACCCTTTGGGATAAAGATGAGTTAGATGAACATCTACCGGCAGAAATGAAAAAGTATATTGCAAATAATGAAATTAAATTCTATATTATTAATGCTTCTAAGATTGCTGAAGAAGTAGGACTAGGGAATAGGACAAATATGATAATGCAATCTGCCTTCTTTAAGCTTTCTAAGGTTATTGACCTGGATGATGCAGTGAAATTCTTAAAGGAAGCTATAGTAGAATCCTATGGAACCAAGGGTCAAACAGTAGTGGAAATGAACTACAAGGCAGTAGATGAGGGAATTACTGCCCTAGTTGAAGTGGAAGTACCAGCAGAGTGGGCAAATGCTGAAGAAGAAGCGGCCGCCACTAAGGTGAAGGAACTTCCAGAATTTATCGAAAATGTCCTTATCCCAATGAGTAGACAAGAGGGAGACAGCCTTCCAGTTTCAACATTTAAGGATAGGGCAGACGGGACCTTCCCAAGTGGAACTGCAGCCTATGAAAAACGAGGAATTGCCCTTCATGTACCTGAATGGCAAGTTGATAATTGTATCCAATGTAACCAATGTTCCTATGTATGTCCTCACGCAGCTATTAGACCTTTTTTATTAACAGATGAGGAAGTAGAAAATGCACCTGAAGGATTAAAGACTAAGAAGGCAATAGGTAGAGGATTGGAAGGTTACAATTATAAGATTCAAGTTTCTACCCTAGATTGTACAGGATGTGGAAACTGTGCAGATATCTGTCCTGCTAAGAACAAGGCATTAGTAATGAAAGCAATAGACAGCCAAGAAGCAGAAGTGGAAAACTGGGATTACATTACAGAAAATGTACCCTATAGAGATAATTTAATATCAAAAGACACCCTAAAGGGCAGCCAATTTAGCCAACCCTTGCTTGAGTTCTCCGGAGCTTGTGCAGGTTGTGGGGAAACCCCATATGTTAAGGTAATTACCCAATTATATGGAGACAGAATGGTAGTGGCAAATGCCACTGGATGTTCTTCAATCTGGGGGGCTTCCGCACCTTCAATGCCATATACAAAGAATGCAGAAGGTAAGGGACCAGCTTGGGCAAACTCACTATTTGAAGATAATGCTGAGTATGGCTATGGAATGGCAGTTGCCAACAAGAAGATCAGAAAGACTATTAAGAACTATCTAGAAGAATTAATGGCTGAAGATGAGGCAGTTAAGGCAGCTGGACAAAAGTGGATTGAAACCATGGATGAAGGGGAAGCCTCTAAGGAAAGTTCAAAGGCATTAATAGAAGCCCTAGAAGCCTATAAGGGAGATAATCCTCATATCAACTATCTATTAAATAATAAGGACCAATTAGTGAAGAAGTCTGTTTGGATCTTCGGTGGAGACGGATGGGCATATGATATCGGCTATGGTGGACTGGATCATGTATTAGCATCAGGAGAAAATGTAAATGTCCTAGTACTAGATACTGAAGTTTACTCCAACACCGGTGGTCAATCCTCCAAATCTACACCAACAGCAGCAGTAGCTAAGTTTGCATCTGCTGGTAAGAGGGTCAAGAAGAAAGACCTAGGTGCTATTGCAATGACCTATGGATATGTATATGTGGCACAGGTATCTATGGGAGCCAATATGAACCAATTCCTAAAGGCTATTAAGGAAGCTGAAGCCTATGATGGACCATCCTTAATAATTGCCTATGCTCCATGTATAAACCATGGTATTAGGGCAGGAATGGGTAAAACTCAACAACAAATGAAGTTCGCAGTGGAGACTGGATATTGGCATCTATATAGACATAATCCACAATTGGCAGAGGAAGGAAAGAATCCATTTGTACTAGATTCAAGGGAACCTACAAAGGATTTCCAAGACTTCTTAGCCAGTGAAGTAAGATATACCTCTCTAAAA
>CAYMVC010000112.1:0-366 GCA_964393755.1 uncultured Eubacteriaceae bacterium
ATCAATATAATAGACATGGATAAAAAAGCTAAAGACATAGGAAATAATATAGTTAAACATTATGGAAGACACCACTTCATTAATATTAAACTTGTGTTTAAATAGACCTATTAAGCCTCCAATGGTGGCTCCCCCAATAATACCCACCAGCAAAACTAAGGGTTTAGCTAAAGGCCAAGGTAAACCGCTATAGCCTACTAATATGGTGGCGAAAAATCCTGCAAATAACATTTGACCGGAAACTCCTATATTAAACAAGCCACCCTTTAAGGCAACAGCCACAGAAAGAGAAGCGAAAATCATAGGAGTCATATAGTTTAATAGGGAAAGAAAGTCCGTCAACATACCTTTGTGGCCAGCATAGGC
>CAYMVC010000112.1:376-2386 GCA_964393755.1 uncultured Eubacteriaceae bacterium
CTAGACCGGAGCCTTGGAGTAAATTGTAAAAGGCCATAAGGGGATTTTTTCCTAAAGAAAGAATTATGATAGAAGCTACCATAAAGCTTAACAGTATTAGAAATACTGGAATAGTAACCCCATGCCATTCATCTTTGCCGAATATCTTTAAAATAATCTTATTCAACTTAGCCTTAATCATCATAGCTTGACCCCCATCATAAATTCCCCCACCTCATTAGTAGTTAGGGACTGGCTAGGTGAAATTTTCTGTATTTCCCCATTGTAAATAACACCTATAGTATCTGATATAGACATAATCTCATCTAATTCTAAGGAAATTAAAAGAATAGCCTTCCCCTTATCCCGTTCTTGAAGAATCATTCTTTGGATATTTTCTATAGCGCCAATGTCTAGACCCCGGGTGGGTTGGACAAATATCATTAGGGAAGATTCAAGTTCTATCTCCCTTCCGATAATGGCCTTTTGTTGGTTTCCCCCACTCATAGACCGGACCTGGGTTCTGATCCCCTGACCACTCCGAATATCATATTTATCTATAAGTTGGGATCCATAGTCATTAATAACCCTCCTGTTTAAGATACCCTTTTCATTAAAGGGCTTCTTATAATAATCCTTAAGGGATAGATTTTCTGCTAAGGAAAAGTCCAATATCAAGCCCACATCCTGCCTATCCTCTGGTATATAAGATATACCAGCCTTAATCCGGTCCCGAATAGTAAGGTCATTAATATCCCTTCCATTCAAATAAATATTCCCCTGGGATATCTTCATAAGTCCGGCAATGGCATCGGCAATCTCCACCTGACCATTACCTGAAACTCCTGCTATTGCAAAAACTTCTCCCCTATGAACTTGAAAGGAAACATCCTTAACAATATCAAAATTATCCTGGTTCTTTACCCAGAGATTTTCCACATTTAAAACAACTTGGCCAAACTGGGCCGGTTTCTTTTCCACTTCAAAGGAAACTTCCCTTCCCACCATTAAATTTGCCATTGTTCTAGTAGAAGTATCTTGAACATCTAATACAGACACCAACTTACCCTTATTTAAAATGGCACACCTATCAGCCACCTGCTTAACTTCCTCCAGCTTATGGGTGATAAGGATAATGGTCTTTCCACCGTTTCTAAGTTCCCTGATTATTTTTAATAAAAAGTCTATTTCCTGGGGGGTTAGAACTGCTGTAGGTTCATCAAAGATAAGGATTTCTGCTTCCCTATAAAGCATTTTTATAATTTCCACCCGCTGTTGGAGGGAAACATTTATATCTTCTATTTTCTTATTTGGATCCACTTCCAGACCATATCTTTTAGATAATTGGGCAATATTTTTACTTGCCTCCCTTATATTTACATAGGGAAATAGACCTCCATACCTTTTTATGGGTTCTATGCCCAAGATAATATTCTCAGCAACAGTATAATTTCTTACCAACTTAAAATGCTGGTGAACCATACCTATATTTAGTTTTGTTGCATGATTAGGGGATTTCATATCCACCTTTTCCCCTCTAATCCAGATTTCCCCCTGGTCTGGTTCATACATACCAAAGAGCATACTCATGAGGGTGGACTTACCTGCACCATTTTCCCCTAGGATAGAATAGATTTCACCCTTCTTTATTTGAATAGTAATATCATCATTAGCCACTATTCCAGGGAATCTTTTAGTGATATTCTTCATTTCAACAATGTACTCAGACATGGTTAATTCTCCTTAGCTTTTTAAAAAAATTTATCACTCTCTACAGTTAGGTCCGTAGAAAGCGATAAATTTTCAATTCTTAATACTCTATACCTTGTAAGTCTACTTTAATCCTGGGAAATCATCAGAACTATGGCCATTAAAGTTTGCGGCAGGAACAATTTCTCCTGTCTTTAATAATTCAAAGGCTTCATCCAATTTGGATACAGTATCATCTGATAATTGGTGACGGCCTGGTGCACTTACATAGCCAGTAGAACCAGTGTCAGCCCTAAGTAATACATTAGCACCCTTAAAGGA
>CAYMVC010000112.1:2486-4956 GCA_964393755.1 uncultured Eubacteriaceae bacterium
TCAGCAAAGGTCATTGCATAGATATTGTCAAATTCTTTTTCACCGTCTTGCTCTTCGGGATCAGAGTCAATCAGTATAAACATCTTGTCGGGATTTTCCATTGCTAATTCAGAAATACCAGCAAATTGGAAACCGGGAGTAATAATTACATCATAATCTGCCACAATATCTGCCACAGCCTCTACTCCTGCTGCAGGGTCACCTGTAGGTTCCTTAACAGTCTTAACATTGGTATTTGGATTATTTTCTACAAAGGCTAAAATACCATTATAGTTGTCCTCATTAAATGATCCATCATCCACTCCAGATGGGCTGGTGACTATTGCCACATTTAAAACTTCTTCACCATTGCCCTCATCTCCTTCTTTTGGCTCCTCAGGAGCCTTTTCTCCACTACAACCACTTAGTACTAACCCAAATATCAAGGTCATGACTAATAATACAGAAATAACTCTTTTCTTGGTTTTCATAATTTTCCCCCTTGTTATTATATATATTATATTGGTTTGCTAACTAAAGATGCCTTGTATTGTAATACTCCAATATAAACTAATTAAAATTTAAACCCTGCTTTAAATGCTTTAGAATTAAATGCCTCCTCATAATCTTTCAATTCATAAAGATCTATAGGTGGAAATTCTATTAAACCCTTTTTCAAAAGTTCTAGAGCAGGCTTAAAGGGACCACACCTGCTACCCTTTATGGTTATCTCATTCACCACAAAATCGCTCATATCTATATTTATCCTTTGAGCATAAGTGGACTTAATTATAATAGTCCCCCTCTTGCGGACAATTCTTTGGGCTGTTAGCAGACCTGATGGGGATCCGGAAGCATCAATAACCACTTCAAAAGTGTCATTAGTATCCTTAGTGACCTTGGCAAAAGCTTTAAAAAGGTCCAGTTTTTCCTCATGCCTTCCTATAATTGTAAGATCTGCCCCTGTAAGATGAACCACCTGGCTAATCATAAAGGCTAATCTACCATCTCCAATAATTGCAATATTGGTGGAAGGTTTTATATGGACCTGGTCCATTATTTCTAGAGCAGCAGCTAGGGGCTCAGTAAATATAGCCAACTCAGATGGTATTTCATCCACCACCAGGTGAAGGAGAGTATTTTTCATCAGCAAATACTCTGCAAAGCTTCCATCCTTTCCAGATATACCAACAACCCTTCTGTTTTCACAATGGCTAGGTCGGCAGGTCTGACAATAAAGGCAGTGACCACAATTTTCATTGATTTCACCCACCACCCTCTTGCCAACAAGGAAGGAATCATCAGATTCTACCACTTGTCCAACAAATTCATGACCTAGAATACCCTTAAAGTCAGGGCGGTATCCCCTAAGAATCTCTTTATCAGTATTACAAATAGCAGAAATAATAATCTTAAGCAAACTTTCCCCAGGGCCAATATTCGGTCTGGGGTAATCTTCTGTATAATATAAACCACCATCGTAGTATAAAGCCTTCATTTTTATCCCCACTTTACAATTATTAAATAATTCCTGTCATGAGGTTCTAAGTATTATTATAATTCAAGCTGGAATTCTTATCAATAGAAAGTCATTTTTAAAGTATTGGGGTCAGGCTTGAATAATTTACTTATTCCAGTAATTTTATCATTTGTCTGTCAGATTATTCATTCATTCCTATAATCATTATTTTGTGATAATTTATTTATTTGTTCTTCAATCTTAAAACTTCATATTTGAATCTGGAGATGCACCACCTATTTTATTGTCACTAATTTTGGGAAATTAAATTATTTTATAGTTAATCATATTCTAAAATAGCTCTAATCGGTGATGCTAAGATATTCTAGATAACTTTGTTGTTATCTGCAAATAAAAAAACCCTGTCTACTTGACAAGGTCAGTTCAATATCAGGGCTAGTATTTTTCTAGCTTATTTTCTTTTCGTGATAATATGTCAAAGGGACGGGGGTAATGGCATAAATTATTTTTAAGCATGTTGTTTATCCATCCAGAGACCCTTCCGTCTCCTTTTTTATTCATCTATACTAGTATCCTTATAGCCTATTACAAGGAAAATAAAAATCCCCTAAATTTGAGGTTTAATTATCTATTTCCGGTAGGATGAACCGTCCAATGAAGTTGCTGTTTTCCCGTACTTGGACTATCTTTCTTTTATCATAATAAAATTTACCATCAGTAGTAGCAAGTACAATCCCAGCCTCCATTAAAAACTTTAAGGCATGGATTTCGTTTTTACGGCTTTTTATTGCCCTATCGATAAAGCTTTGTTTTTGTATGCCAAGTTCCTTTTCACTTATAGCATTTTCAAGGTCTAGGGCATTCTTCCCTTCAAATACTTTAAGGACTTTTTTTACATTTCTTTTTAGGGTAATTATCAATACCAAATAATATAAGCCAAGACCCCCTATTATAATCCCAATTAATCGGATGACTTCATAAAACTTCATTAAATCACTCCCAGTTTTATTT
>CAYMVC010000113.1:0-4807 GCA_964393755.1 uncultured Eubacteriaceae bacterium
TATCGCCATTCATTATTGCCGCCTCAGCTAGAATAATTCCCATTAGGATTATTCCCTGACCACCGGAACCGCTTAAGCGAATTTCTTTATATTTCATTACCTTACCTCCTCCTTTAACCTATCAATAAGTTTTTGGTATTCATCGGTATATTCAGGGTGACTTTCATTTTTTATTTCTCCAATTATAATCTTACCCTCTAGTTTTTCTGGAGGTAATTTTTCTGCTGCTTTAATATTTACAGATAAATCTTTTAATCTCTTCATCATATCTACTGAGTCCCCTATTTTGTTTCTTCTTCCAAAATAAGTAGGACAATCACTTACTGCTTCAATTACAGAAAACCCTTTATTCTCCAAACCCTTAGCTACTAAGTTAACTAATGCCTGGGTATGATATGCTGTCCCCCTTGCCACATAACTTGCACCTGCCGCTGCCGCCACATTACAAATATTAAAGACTGGATCAATATTTCCATAGGGTGCGGTTGTACCCAAGGAAGAGGTAGGCGTAGTGGGTGAATACTGTCCACCAGTCATTCCATATATATTATTATTAAATACAATAGTTGTAATATCAATATTTCTTCTGCAAGCATGGATAAAATGATTTCCACCTATGGCAGTAGCATCTCCATCTCCAGTTATTACTATAACTTTTAACTTAGGGTTTGCCATCTTAATGCCGGTAGCAAAAGCTAAAGCCCTACCATGGGTTGTGTGCAAGGTATTAAAATCCATATATCCTGTTGCCCTGGAAGAACACCCAATTCCTGAAACAATACACACTTGGTCTTGATCATATCCAAGTTTGTCAATAGCTCGCACAACAGCATTCATAGAGGTTCCATGGGTACATCCTGGACACCAAATATGGGGTAATTTATCCATTCTATAATATTTCTCAACTAAATTACTAGCCAATATTCTCAACCTCCTCTACTTTTAACAAAATCTCATCAGGAGTGATAATCTCTCCATTAGCTTTACCTAATAAATGAACATCTGCATCAGACTTAATTATCCGTTCTACTTCCAATACCAGTTGACCCATATTCATTTCGGCAACAATAAAATGTTTTGCCTTTTTCCCTAACTCCCTCAACCTTTCCTCAGGGAAAGGCCAAATTGTCATAGGTCTAAATAATCCAACCTTTTTCCCTTGGCTTCTAGCTTCCTTAACAGCACTCTTAGCTGATCTTGCCACTGACCCAAAGGAAACTAAGATGATTTCAGCATCATCAGTTTCATATTCATCAAATTCTATTATATCTTCCTTGTGAATTTCAATTTTATTTAATAACCTATTTATTTGTTTACTAGCATTTACTGGATTAGTGCTGGGAAAACCAGTCTTATCATGGGTTAAACCTGTAACATGGTATCTATAGCCTTCTCCAAAGCTAGCCATAGGCGGAATTAAATCCTCTGTATCCTCATAGGGCAAATATTTATCTTTATCAACTGTGGATTTTTTTCTATTTATTATTTCCAATGAAGACTTATCAGGGATCTCAATCTTTTCCCTCATATGTGCCACAACTTCATCCATTAGCAAGACAACAGGAGTACGATATTTCTCAGATAGATTAAATGCCCTTATTGCAAACATATATGCTTCCTTAACAGATGATGGTGAAATAACTATAATAGGATGGTCTCCATGAGTTCCCCACTTAGATTGCATAACGTCCCCTTGTGCTGGTGAAGTAGGTAATCCTGTACTAGGTCCTCCCCTTTGAACATTGACCACAACACAGGGTATTTCTGTCATACATGCAAACCCTAGGTTTTCCTGTTTTAAAGAAAATCCTGGTCCGCTTGTTGCTGTCATGGATTTTAATCCTGCAAGTGATGCTCCTATAGTTGCAGCCATACTTGCAATTTCGTCTTCCATCTGAATAAACTTACCCCCTAGTTTAGGCAATTCTTGAGCTGAAACTTCAGCTAATTCAGTAGATGGTGTTATAGGATAACCTGCAAAAAATCGCATCCCCGCGTCTATTGCACCACGGATACATGCCTCATTTCCTTGCATTAAAAACACATTATTCTTCATCTTCTTCTCCCCCTAAATAAATTGCAAAATCTGGACATCTTAATTCACATAAACCACATTGGGTACATGCTTCCGGATTAACTACTTCTACCTTCCCGTCCCTAATTGCCAATACATTAGTTGGACAAAACGCAACACATATACCACAACCCTTACACCAAGCTTTATTAACTATAACCTTGGTAGAAACCTTTTTAGCCAATTTTTCCCCCTCCTTTTTTAAAGATAAAACTTTTTATTTAAAACATCTAATATTACTACTCCTTCTAATTATAGCATGAAATTCTTCACTTTTTGCAATAAAAGTTTCTTTTTTGCAAAATTTAATTAATTTTGCAATTATGCTTTCATTTATAGCTTATATTTATAATTTCAACATAGAAGCTTCTTAAGTAATCTTCTCAATTATTATTAGATTTGGTGGATTGTTTTTTTTATTAATATAATCCATTTTGATTACACTATAGTTTTTATTGCTTAATTTCCTTGCAAATAAGTCCACCAATTCCAATTCATTGCCGCCCTCTGTATGGCCAGAATATAGACAAATACTAATAATACCTCCCGGTAACAATAATTCTAATACCTGTTCCAGGGCTAATATAGTGGTTTCTCCCATAGTTGTAGTTCTATGATCACCACCTGGAAGATAACCTAAATTAAACATTGCTAACTTGATATTACTATTTACATATTTATATATATATTCATGTCCATCCAAAATTAAGTGAACCCTATCTAATAAGTTTGCCTTTTCTAATTTCTCTCTTGTATTTGAGATTGCCTGGGCCTGAATATCAAAACTAAACACTTTACCTTCTTCTGAAACCAAATTTGCTAAGAATAAGGTGTCATTACCATTACCCATTGTGCCATCTATAACAAAGTCCCCAGGTTCAATTTTTTTACTTATTATTTGTTTAACAAAGTCAGTCATGTTATCTATTAAAAACTTTACCCTTTTCTCTTCAGACATTATTTACTCCCCTTACAGGGTTGGAGGAAAAATTTTTCTATATCCATATACAAGCCCCTTTCTTTGTGTTCTGTAAAACCTATTTTACAAAGATAATTGTAGATATTATTTTTTTCAAAATAATATGTATCCTTAGTACCGCTAATATATAAAAAGTTTAATATTGTTCGAAGTAAACTTTCCCCTAGACCCATATTTCTATAATCTTCTTGGACGAATATATTTTTTATAACAGACTTATTACCAATAAAACCGAAATAACCTAAGCCTAGAATACATTCATCTCTCTTAATAATGAATGTAAAGGGGAATTGCTTTTCAATTTCTTCTTCATATATATCATTTTCATTAAGAAAACCTACAACATCCTTTACATCACTTTCCTTCATCTTCAAAAACTTAATCATATTAAATACCCCCATTTTTCCAGGATTTGTGATTTTTAATAGCTTGACTTTATTTTATCAAATTAGAAGGATTCAATAAAGGGAGGATAATGCAATTTTAAAAAAAAGACCAACTTATTCAAATAATAAGCTGGTCTTTACTTGCATATAATGAAGATATTCTAGCTAGTTACTTTTAAATAATTTAGAAATTTTCTGAATATTAAATGTGGAGATCTTTTTCTAATGCTTTCTTTTACATATACATCCTCTTGAACTATTAAATCATCCCCTATATACACATTTATATCTCCAACAATTTGTTCCTTCATTGTTGGAGCATATACTTTTTTAGGAAGGCAAAATTCTATCCTTAAATCTTTCTTTTCTTCATTTTCTATAGGTATAATAATGTCATCCCCAGAATATACATTACAATGGTTTTCCATACCATTTATCACTTCTATACTTTTTATAAATTCATTTTTTTTAATAATTAGTAATGGGCTATAGTTATTATATACATAATCCAGTATAGCTTGAGAATCTGTCCAAATATCATTTGAATGTAAAACTACAGATATTAATTCCATATGGTTTTTATCAGCAGCAGAAACTAAACATCTCCCTGCCTTATTTGTAAAACCAGTCTTTATTCCATTACTACCTTCATATAACCAAAGCATTTTGTTTGTATTTTTTAAGTACCTAGACCATTGACAATTAGGCCAGGATATACTTTTTTCCTTTGTTGAAACAATTGATCTAAATTTTTCATTATCCATTCCATAGGCTGAAATTCTTGCTAGGTCGTATGCTGTGGTATGGTGGTCTTCATGGTCTAAACCATGGGTGTTTACAAAGGAAGTATCTAAGGCTCCTAATTCAATAGCCTTCCTATTCATCATATCAATAAATTTATTTATATCTCCATTACCAATATGTTCACCTATTGCATAGGAAGCATCATTACCACTCTTTAACATAAGACCGTATATCAGCTCTTCCAAAGGAAGTATTTCATTTTCCTCCAACCAAATTGATGATCCTCCCACTTGACAAGCTTTTTTGCTTACCTTAACATAATCATTCATATTACCATTTTCAATAGCAACTATTGCTGTCATTATTTTTGTTGTACTTGCCATAGACCTTTTTTCATTAATGTTTTTAGAATATAAAATCCTACCTGTTCTTTGATCTATAACTATGGCAGATTTTGCAGTTACTTCTGGTATAATTTTAGCATTTGCCATAATGGTCCATGTAAATGTTATGGCAATTAATAAAATTAATGATTTAAAAACTTCCTTTTTCACCATTTCACCCTCTTGATCTATCTAATAAGTAAAAAGGGCGTATCCGCCCATTAGGTTTTTGTAAAAGTGT
>CAYMVC010000114.1:0-4702 GCA_964393755.1 uncultured Eubacteriaceae bacterium
AATACCATCAAACATATCCGTTACCATTTGCATGACCCCAATAGAATGTTCAAAGCGGGTATGTGAAGACCCTGGATAAACCATATCTGTTAATGATAATTGCTTAATTCTCCTAAGCCTTTGAAATACAGGGTGATCAATTATTTCACACTCTTGTTCATCAAGATAAATAAAACCATAAACTAAATCTCTAATCTTTTTATCCTTTGCCATATTACTCATCCTTTTAATAATGCAAACATTTGTTCCCCTCTGTATTAATAATATCTCTTTTTCTGCTTGTAATCAATACCTTTTAAATTATTTTACTTTAAGGATTAGAAAATACATAAATTCTCTACTAATTTATAATCAAATATTGACTATGTTAAGTATTTGCAGATGCTAAACTAAATATGTACCAATAAAATAGGTTTGCTAATCAAAAAGTGTACCACCCTTATCAACACTTCCCGTATAATATATTTGAATGAATATAAACATATGGGAGGTATATGAGGTGATAAAGGTGGCTACTTATGATGTTATCAGAGAATTGTATTTTAATAAAGGACTTTCTAAAAGAGAAATAGCAAAAAGATTGATGGTACACAGAAATACTGTAACTAGAGCAATTGACAGAGAAGATAATGAATATTTACTCACTGTGGAAAAGGATAAACCCGTAAACGGTGAATTCATAGATAGAATCAAAATTATGTTACAAGATAATAATGTTACAAGAAAAAAGGACAGACTTACAAAGACCAGGATGTATGAACTTCTACAAGAAGAAGGATATACAGGTTCCTACTCAGCCTTTACGTACCAAGTAAGAATCATAGAAGAGGAGTTAGAGATTAACAATAAAGAAGCATATATAAAGCTGAAATACGGTGGCGGTGTACTACAGGTAGACTTTGGTGAGATGACTGTTATGGATAGAGGATATCCAAGGAAGATAATGGTGTTTTGTGCTAAATTATCAGGAGAAAAGGTGGAATTTATACAGTCTTATCCAAGGCAAAGCACAGAATTTTTCTTTGATGGATTGATTAAAGCTTTTGATTTCTTTGGTGGAATACCCAAAAAGATAATATTTGATAATCTCAAGCCTGCTGTTAAAGAAGTTTTGGAAGGTAGTGAGAGGATTCTTCAGGATGAATTTCTTAAGTTTAAATCGTTCTACTCTTTTGAAGCGGAGTTTTGTGGTCCTGGCAAAGGTAATGAAAAGGGTCTTGTTGAAAACTTAGTAAAATATACAAGAAACAATTACTTCCTGCCATATATTGATTTTAAGGGATTTGATAAATTAAACGAAATCCTCTACTCTAAATGCTGGAACAAGATGCAAACAAAAAAGGTGGATGGTATTACCTGGTATGAGGCACTTAATGATACTCGTGAAAGCTGTTTTTTGCCACTTAAGGGGCATTTTGATCATGCTAGGCTTACCACTGCAAAAATTGATACATACCAATTAGCACATATTGATAGAAACAGATACTCTGTTCCAACAAAATATGTTGGGCAAAAAGTAGATGTAAAAATATACCCATTTAAAGTTAAAATAATTTGCAAAGGAAATTTAATAGCCGAACACGACAGATTATTCTCAAAAAATAAAGATAGTTTAGATCCTTACCATTTCCTAGATTTACTGATGAAAAAGTCTAGGGCTTATGACGATGCATTAGTTATTAAACAATGGCAATTACCAAAGGAATTCGATAATTACCATAGGATGCTTAAATCAACAATAAAGTCTCCATCCAAAGGAACTAAGGAATTCATAAATATATTAAAACTGACGAAAACATATGGAATTGAAAAGATAGGGGCTATCCTTAAGGAACTCGATAAGGCAAATAGATATAGCCATGAAGAAGTCCTAAGTTTATTAAGGTTTACGGAGGATAAAAAGGTAGACAAAACAATACCAAGAGAGATATTGGAATCCATGGGGATTTCAGAAATTAAATCATCTTCTCCAAACATATCCCAATATGATCATCTTCTAAAAGGAGGTGACAATATTGAGAGAAGAGCTATTTAGTAAATTAAAATACTGTAAGCTATCAGGTATAGCGGAATCATTTGATAGAATTTACAAAGAAGCTTCAGATAAAGAACTAAGTCATTTAGAATTTCTTGAGATGCTTCTAGATGAAGAGGTGATACATAGGGAAAATAATAGATACAATAGGCTTCTAAAAACTGCAAGTTTTCCCACTATCAAGACAATAGATGCTTTTAACTTTTCTAAGGCTCCGTTTTTAAACAAAAAAGAGATGATGGATTTACTTACCCTTGATTTTTTAAACGAAAAACAAAACATAATATTTATAGGTGACCAAGGAACTGGAAAAACCCATATAATAACTTCTATAGGTGTGGAAGCATGTAAACAAGGCAAATCAGTACTATTCTTTACAGCTGCATCCCTTGGAAACAAATTAATAGAAATGAAAGAACAAGTTTCATTAGGTAAATTTATCGAAAGGCTTAAGAAGGTGGATTTACTGATACTAGACGAACTAGGGTATGTCTCCCTATCCCATCAATCTACTCAATTACTATTTCAGGTATTTTCTGAGAGATATGAAAAAGGTTCAATTATGATAACAAGTAACCTGGAATTTGGGGAATGGGGTAATATCTTTAACGATGAAATTATGGCTGCTGCTATTATTGATCGTCTAATTCATAATAGTGTAATTAAATCATTCAAGGGACCAAGTTATCGCTTGTTAAGTCAGCAACAACAAAAGAGCATATAAGATAAGAGATTAAATTTCTCTTATTATTTTTACAAAAAGGTGGTACACAATTTAATTAGTAGAGTGGTACACATTGTTATTGACAAAAGCAGTATTGCTACCATCCTTCTTTTAAAAACCGGATGAGAGAAATTGATATAATAAACCATTTATTAAATTTAGATACTGTTTTAGAATATGATAATACTATATGAAAACCCCTATAAAAAGAATGGTCTTTGATTATCAGAGTTTTGTGATTTTAAGAACAGGATTCAAATTACGTAAAATTTAGTTAAATTAAAAACAGCTTGGGAGAAACAAAAGCATGTTATTTATCAACACTATTTGACAATGAACTTAAATTTTTAGTTGTTTTGCCAATAGTTTTTAAAGAAAGCCACAAACACCCCTAGCATTAACCCTAAGACTAAAGAAATGGCTATATTTAATTTGTAATTTGGTTTTATAGCCTTGCTTTCACTAAGAGGTTCTTCATATGCAGTAACAATACTTTTTACAGCTTGATAAATATCATCATTTAGCTTTTCCTGGGAAGGAATTTCCTTAAAATCTTCCATAACATTCAGCTCTTTTGAAAGTACTTCATTATTTTTCTGTACAATATCTAGTGAATTAAGTAGATTAATCCTTTCTATATTCAAAGTAGCAATTTCACTTAAAAATATGGAATATGCAGGATGAATTTCCTGGCTTCCATTTCTACCATCATTTAAGCCAATGGTCTTGGGAGTGACTAATAGAAGTTTGTTTATTTCTTCTATAACATCTTCGTTTTCTTTAAGTTTTTTTTCTATTATATTTATTTCATTATGGTTCTTATTATATAGATAATCTATCGCCTTATATGTTAAATCAAAGTGCAAATATCGTAAATAATTATCCCTATGGGTCGTAGTTATTAAGCTTACATATTCAGCATTGTCACCCTTTACAATTATTGAAAAAGACTGATCCTTACCAACAATATCTGTTTGGATTCTCCTAGAGATATCCTTATCATTATGTTTGTCCCCCAAATCCCTTTCTGTCATAGCCAATACATTTCCATCCTTGATAAGGGCCATGTATTCATCTAAGCTATCATAAGGATTTTCAAATGTTCCAAAAGGAGTCTCTATAGACTTTTCATTAATAGCTATACTTATTAATGCATTGTTTTGATACTCAGTTTTTAGGAATACAAAACTATATATGGTAGCCAGTGTAATAGCCGCTATAGTAATAATAGCAATAATTTTCTTTTCCTTTAATAATATGGTTATTAATTCCTTCAAGCTTATTTCATCGTCATGTTGATTGGGTTTTTTATTCATCTCATTCATAGCATACTCCTTATTAAAGTTTTTCATAGTGTATTTATTATTCATATTATCCTAAATTACTATATGTTGGTACTATGGCCTTCATATAATCCTTTAATTCATCTTCACTTCTATATAAGATATTACTTAGATTTTCTAATTGTAGATATAAAAACTTTTTATCTGTATAGGTGGGTTGGGCTACAAAGATTTTATTATGTCTTGTGGCTGTTATACCTTCCTCATCATATAACTTATGTAAGTTTCTGTCTATTGAAAGGGTAATATATTAACTGTCCCATTTTTGTCTCTCCAAATATTATTAATTCTTTTAAAAAGGTTATATACAATAAACAACACCCCTACTAATCAATTTTGCAGAAGGGGTGTTGCATTCTTTTATATTATTCTACTTAACTAATTCCTCTATAGTTACATTATATTTTATAGAAATAGCCCAAAGGGTATCCCCTGGTTTTAAAATATAAGTGTTTTCCCTTTCTTTTTCAATATCAATGCTAGACCTACCAAAGCTAAAATCACTAATAATCCTATTTAAATCCAGATAGCCATCTTATCCTTTCAACCTGCCCTTAGAAGTGTATTGGTGGATATCACAGGGATAGGCTGGTTTACTAT
>CAYMVC010000115.1:0-4690 GCA_964393755.1 uncultured Eubacteriaceae bacterium
TACAAAGTCACCCTTTTTAACAAGGGGTTCACAGGGTGCTCCAATATTTTGTTGCATTGGTAAAACCACCTGCATAGGTAATTCAGCCTTTTTTAAAACTTTTTGGCTGGTAAACTCTTTAAAATAAGAAGGATGGATTCCCCCACGAAAAGTTGCTTTTTTTATTTCCATTGCCTTATCACCTCTTTTTATTAATTCATTACCTAATAAATTTTTATTTAACCTTGCCTATAAGATCTTAAAATATTTTTGGTTAAAGAAAAAACACTTTTGTATTTCGACAAAAAAACGTAAACTCCTTCTTTTTTAAATGTTTTCATTAAAAACACCAAATACCTACCTAAAAGGTTTTTTGGTGCCTGAAAGCTTTTATATTAATTATATAAAGATTATATAGTAAATTTGTTAAATTTTCTATATAAAAATAAAATTGTTAAAATTATCTATATCTTTTATAATGACCAGATTTACCTCCTGATTTCTCTAACAACTTAATATCTGTAATATACATATCTTTGTCAATAGCCTTGCACATATCATATATTGTAAGTGCAGCTATAGTTACAGCAGTTAGGGCTTCCATTTCTACACCTGTTTTACCCACACACCTAACCTTTGCTTCAATATAGATTTCCCCTGTTTTCCCATTAAGACTAAATGAAATGTCACTTCCACTAAGAAATATATTATGACACATTGGTATTAAGCTACTGGTTTTTTTTGCTCCCATTATGCCTGCCACCTGAGCAACTGATAGTACATCTCCTTTTTTTACTTTCCCCCCTTGTATAACAGCTAGTGTTTCAGGTGCCATAAAAATAGAACCAGAGGCAATAGCCTCCCTAAGGGTATCATCTTTTATGCTTACATCAACCATCCTTGCCCTACCATCTTTATTTATATGTGAAAGTTCAGTCATAAATTGACCTCCTAGGATATATTATTATGTTTTTTTACAATATAGTAATATTATACCATGGAGAAACAAAAAGAAAAGGGTACTTTCTTCAACGAAAAAAGACCCCCTAAATTAGAAGATCTTTTTTATAAAATATTAATTCATATTAAGCCTTAATAATTGCACCAAATGGGCAAACTTCCATACAAGTTCCACATTGAATACATTGTTCTTGGTTTATTTCATAAGGTGTTTTAGGCTTCCCTGAAATACAGCTTACAGGACACTTCTTAGCACAAATACCACATGCCTTACATTTATCTTTAAGTATTACATAGGATAATAATGCCTGACATACTCCCGCTGGACATTTTTTATCCCGTATATGTGCTTCATATTCATCCCTGAAATATTTTATGGTAGATAATACAGGATTGGGAGCAGTTTGCCCCAGACCACATAGGGATGAATCCCTAATCTCGTAGGCAAGGTGTTCAAGCTTTTCTATGTCTCCTTCTTCCCCTTTACCCTGAGTAATCTTTTCTAGCATTTCCAACATTCTCTTTGTTCCCACCCTACATGGTGTACATTTGCCACAGGATTCATCTACAATAAAGTCCATGAAGAATCTTGCAATATCCACCATACAATTGTCTTCATCCATGATAATAAGTCCACCAGAACCCATTATAGAACCCACCTGTTGTAAGGAGTCATAGTCTATTGGTGTATCTAAATGTTCAACAGGTATACATCCACCAGAAGGTCCACCTGTTTGAGCAGCCTTGAACTTTTTACCATTGGGGATTCCACCACCAATATCGTAGACTATTTCCCTTAAGGTAGTACCCATAGGGATTTCTACCAGACCGGTATTGTTTGTTTTTCCCCCTAATGCGAAAACTTTTGTTCCGTGAGATCTTTCAGTCCCTATTTCTGCAAACCATTTTGGTCCTTTATTTATTATAATCGGAACATTAGCAAATGTTTCAACGTTGTTTAAAATTGTTGGTTTTGCAAATAGTCCTTTATTAGCTGGGAATGGGGGTTTTGGCCTAGGAGTTCCCCTTTTACCTTCTACTGAATTAAGTAAGGCAGTTTCCTCTCCACAAACAAAAGCCCCCGCCCCTAACCTTATATCTAAATCAAAACTAAAATCTGTACCAAATATATTTTTCCCTAGTAGACCATATTCTTTTGCCTGGTTTATAGCAATACACAATCTTTTAACTGCAATAGGGTATTCAGCTCTTACATATATATAGCCTTGGTTAGCGCCGATTGCAAAACCGGCAATAGCCATTGCCTCTATTACTGCATGGGGGTCCCCTTCCAAAATACTTCTATCCATAAAGGCACCAGGGTCACCTTCGTCAGCATTACAAACTACATACTTTTCATCCCCTAGGGCATTTTTAGCAAATTGCCACTTCATAGCAACTGGAAAACCAGCCCCGCCTCTACCCCTCAAACCTGCCTCCTTCATAACTTGTATAACATCATCAGGTGTCATCTCTAATAATGTCTTTTCTAATGCCTTATATCCATCAAAAGCCAAATATTCATCTATACATTCTGGGTCAATAACCCCACAATCCCTCAGGGCAACCCTTTTTTGTTTCTTGAAGAAACCTACATCACTTAAGGATCTAACCTTATCATCATCCATTGATTCGTGATAAACTAGTCTTTTTAGAATTCTCCCCTTAACAAATTGTTCCTCTACTAATTCCGGTATATCTTCTATTTCTACCCTACTATAAAAAACTCCTTCAGGATATACTATTACCACTGGACCTAATTCACATAAGCCGAAGCATCCTGTCACAATTATCTCTATTTCTTTTTCTATTCCATGTTTTTTAAATTCTTTTTTTAGTGTATCTACTAATTCTATGGATCCTGAAGATTGACAGCCTGTTCCACCACATACCAAAACTTGAGACCTATAAAAATCCAAACAAAATCCCTCCTAACTTTTCTTTTACTTTAATTATTCTGAAACCGTATCTATAACTTTTCCACCGATTACAGTCATTGTATATTCGTCTATAATCTTCCCATCTTTAATATGACGCTCTACCATAGCCTTAGCTTTATTAGGATTCATTTTAATGTAGGTTACCTTTTCTCCATCAGGTGAATACACCTCTACTATAGGCTCAAACCTACATGCTCCAACGCAACCTGTTTGTGCAACAGTAACATCTTTTAATTCCAACCTAGAAACTTCATCCATAATAGTAGTTAATACCGGTCTTGCTCCCGCCGCAATACCGCAGGTTGCCATACCTACTACAATTCTATAACCCTCTCTACCTTTTCTTAAATTAATATTTTCTAATGTCCTCTTCCTGATTTCTTCTAATTCCTTTAAGGATTTCAATTTCCCACACCCCCATATATTTTTTTCAATCCCTCTTCCATATAATTTCTAATCCAATCAAGAACTTCCCCTTCAGTAATTAAAACTTTATCCCCTAATATGTCCCTAATCTCCCTAGTATCGAAGTTAAACTCCCCATCATTGTAGCTATGAAAATAAATTAATTCTGTATTATTACCCAATGATAGAATGATGCTTATCAATGTTTCTACCATATTGCCCAAGGGCGCTCTGTCTATATGGTTATATTGAAAACAAGCTTCCACCTTTGTCCCTATACCTATACTAGAGTCTATCTGAAATCTTCCCCCACATCTTTCCGCTGCTGCCTTTAATAGTGAGATGCCTAAACCTACCTTCCTGGTAGTTCTGGTGGTGATAAATGGACTAGTAACCTTTTCCAAGAATTCTTTATCCATCCCCTTGCCATCATCTTCTATGGTAATAATTAATTGGTTTTTAAAGGTGTTTTCCAAAACCTTTAATTGTATAAGGCTTGCCTTAGCTTTTATTGAATTTTGGACAATATCTAATATATGTAGAGATATTTCTTTCATGATTTAGGATTTATATTTCGCTATAATGCCAGGGATATCATCTACCACCAGTCTTCCGTATGCTTCACCATTAATCATTAAGACTGGTGCTAAACCACATGCTCCAATACACCTTGTAGCATTTACTGTAAATTTTCCATCCCCAGTGGTATCACCCAAGCCCACACCTAGTTCCTTCAAAACCCGATCTAGAATCGCCTGTGATCCCCTTACATAACATGCTGTTCCCAAACAAACATCAATTCTATATTCCCCTTTTTTAGTTAATGAAAATTGTGAATAAAAAGTAACTACACCATAGACCTCTGTTAAAGGGACTCCTAGACCATCAGAAATTACCTCCTGGACTTCTAATGGTAGATATCCGAATAAGTCTTGGGCTTCGTGTAGTACCGGTATTAAGGCGCCCCTTTCACCTTTGTGCTGTTTAATGATTTTTAGTAATTGCTGTAGATTTTCTTCCAGTTCTGTTACAACAGCTTGTGACATATTTTCTAACCCCCTTATATTGTGTTTGTTATTTAATTATCAACATTATACCATAAAATTCAAGAATATATAATAATATTTTATTATTTTATGTATTATTTAAAAAATTGAAAATTCTTTCAATATTTAGTTTATCTAGTGATAAGAAAGATTGTCTTTCTAGAATATTTTCTAAAGAATGGGCATCTGATGATTGGATAATTTGTAGGTCTTTGTATTGATTTTCCCAAACTTTTAAGGTTTCACCCTTCACATTGAAGGATAATTCTATGGTTCGTATGGGTAAATGGGGTGGTATAAAACCTAGGTTTGATATAATGCTAAAAGAATCTCTGTCTATATGGGCTGGAATAACAACCC
>CAYMVC010000116.1:0-2194 GCA_964393755.1 uncultured Eubacteriaceae bacterium
ACTAAGAAGATTATAGTTAAGGAAAAGCCAAAGGAAATTATCGTGGTTCCATTGAGTCCGGATAAAATAGAATTAGGAGAATTGGTAAATCAGGTTTTAAAAACAATTTTAAAGGAAGATATGACGGAAAAAGAAAAGGCAAAGGCTATTTATAAATGGGCTAGATATAAAATAGGATATGTGAATGATTCAGATAAATCTGATCCAATAAAGGGTGGAATTCGGGGTATTAAGAAGAAAAACGGAGATTGTTATATATATTTTGCCACTGTAAAGGCGTTATTAGATGGGGCAGGTATTTCCAACGTGGATATTGTAAAAAGTACAGGCAGCCATTTTTGGAGCATGATGAACATAGATGGTGGATGGTACCATATAGATGCAACACCTCGCAAGGGGGATAAAACAGAAATCTTTATGTTTACAGATAAACAACTAGAGAAATACTCTAAAAGAAATAAAAAAAGCCATGTGTGGGATAGGGACAAGGCCCCAGCCTCACCTGAAAATTAGCTAAGGAGGAAGCAATGCAGATTAATGTATTAGAATATTTGGAGAATATAGTAAAGGTATTACCTGATAAAATTGCATATGGAGATGATAAGCAGACTATAAGCTTTATGGAGGTCTATGATCAGGCAAGGGCAATTGGAACATTTTTAAGTAATAAGGGTCTATATAAAGAGCCGATTATTATATTTATGGAAAAGAGTCCAAAGGCAATAGTAACCTTACTTGGTAGCCTATATGGTGGTAATTACTATGTTCCTATTGATGTGGAAATGCCAGAATTTCGAATAAAGCTAATTTTAGAAAGACTAAGCCCTAAACTTATAATTTGTGATGATACTACAGAAGAAATTGCAAAGTCCTTTGATTTTAATGGTGAAATATTTCTTTATAGGGATATAGTTAAGACCCATGTTGATGAAGTTGCTTTGGAAAGTATTAGGTCACTAGCTATAGATACAGACCCCATATATATTGTATTTACCTCTGGTTCAACTGGTGTTCCTAAGGGAGTAATAGCCAATCATAGTTCGGTAATAGATTATATAGATAACTTGACAGAGATATTAGAGGTGGATGAGGATACTATTTTTGGCAACCAGACCCCCTTATATCTTGATGCCAGTTTAAAGGAAATATATTCAACTTTGAAATTAGGTGCCACAACCTATATAATTCCCAAAAGTTTATTTTCCTTTCCCATTAAATTAGTTGAATTTTTAAACCAATATAGAATTAATACAGTATGTTGGGTGGTTACAGCCCTGACGATGATTTCCACCTTTAGGGTATTAGATAAATCTGTTCCCAAATACCTTCATACTATAGCATTTGGTAGTGAAGTATTTCCCATAAAACAATTTAATATGTGGAAAAAAGCATTACCTAATAGTAAATTTATAAACTTATATGGGCCTACTGAAACTACTGGTATGTGTTGTTACTATAAGGTTAATCGGGACTTTGAGGAGGGAGATGTTTTACCCATAGGTAGACCCTTTAAAAACACCGAAATTTTATTATTAAATGACCAGGACCAGCCATGTAAAAGGGGAGAACAGGGAGAAATATGCGTAAGGGGTACTTCCCTAACACTGGGCTACTATAAGGACTTTGAAAGGACAGGGGAAGTATTTGTTCAAAATCCATTAAATAAGATCTATCCTGAGCTAATATACCGTACAGGGGATATAGGAAGGTATAATGAATGGGGGGAACTTGTATTTGTATCCCGAAAGGATCATCAGGTTAAACATATGGGACATCGAATTGAACTAGGTGAAATTGATACCCATGTAAATATGTTGAGGGGTATAAATGGTGCTTCCACAATATACGACAATGAAAAAGGACAAATAATATTATTCTATGCAGGAGATTTAGATAAAAGGGAAGTGCTTGATGGTCTAAAAGATTCATTACCAAGGCATATGATACCTAATAAAGTCAGAAAGCTAGATTCTATTCCCTTAACACCAAATGGTAAAATAGATAGAATTTATTTAAAGAACTATATAAAAAAATAAGAGGTGGATTACAATGGAAACTTTAATAGAAATTTTACAAGAACTACATGAGGATATAGATTTCGAAAGCCATGAAAGATTGATTGATGATAAGATACTAGATTCCTTTGATATTATAACATTAGTAACTGAAATTAATGAAGAATATGATATAGCTA
>CAYMVC010000116.1:2204-4640 GCA_964393755.1 uncultured Eubacteriaceae bacterium
ATAGGAGGCTAGAATGCTTTTTACATCTTATAGTTTTATAATTTTTATAACATTATTATTTGTACTGTATTACACAATTCCTAAAAAGTTTCAATGGGTCTTGTTATTGATATCCAGTTATTTATTTTACAGCCTAATGAGTATAAAATTCTTATTTTATATTCTATTTACAACAATAACAACCTACTTTATTGGAATTAAAATTGGGGAACTTCATAATATACAGACTAAGTTTTTAGCTGACCATAAAACTTCATTGTCTAGGGAGGAAAAAAGATCCTATAAGGCTTTAATGAAATCTAGGCTTTGGAAGTGGTTATTAGGATGCTTATTATTAAACTTTGGCTTATTAGCCATAGCTAAATATACAAACTTTACAATTGGAAATATCAATGGGATATTTAGCCTAATAGGTAGCACAAAAAGACTGACTTTCTGGAATATAGCCTTACCTATGGGTATATCCTTTTATACCTTTAAGACTATGAGCTATATAATTGATATATACAGGGGGAAATATCCTCCGGAAAACAATATATTTAAATTTGCACTTTTTGTATCTTTCTTTCCCCAATTAATTCAGGGACCCATAAGTCGATTTGATGACTTATCAGAAACCTTGTTTATGAAACATAGTTTTTCTAAAAAGAATCTTAATTATGGTATCCAAAGAATTATGTGGGGTTTCTTTAAAAAGATGGTTATTGCTGACCGGATGTTAGTGGCAGTCAATACTATTATCAGAGATCCAGAGTCATATCAAGGTATTTTTGTATTTATTGGAATGTTATTTTATACCTACCAATTATATGCAGACTTCACCGGGGGTATAGATATTACAATTGGTATTTCAGAAGTGTTGGGTATAAGGGTTAAGGAAAACTTTGAAAGACCCTATTTCTCCAAATCCATTACGGAATTTTGGAGGAGGTGGCATATAACCATGGGGACCTGGTTTAAGGATTATCTATTTTATCCCCTTTCAGTCTGGAAGCCAATGTTGGATTTTGGAAAATTCACTAGAAGGAAATTTGGTAAAAATTTTGGTAGGAAGTTACCTGTATATATAACAACCCTAATTCTTTGGTTTACAACAGGACTATGGCATGGGGCAAATTGGAACTTTATTGCCTGGGGTTTGACTAATGGGATTGTTATTATTATCTCCCTGGAATGTAAACCCTTTTACACCTGGTTCCATAATAAATTTAAGGTGGAGAGGACTTTTGGATTTAGACTTTTCCAAATCATCCGAACCACATTATTAATGAGTGCAATACGATTATTTGATTTATACAGGGATGTACCAATGACATTAAGAATGTTTGGGACTATATTTACAAAGCCCAATATAAATGTATTATTTAATGGTAGCCTAGCTAACTTAGGCTTAAGTTTAAGTGATTATTTCATTCTATTTCTTGGGTTTCTTGTACTAGTTACAGTAAGTTTAGTTCAAAGATCTGGAAGTGTTAGAGAAAAAATTGAGGAAAGTCATATGGCTCTTGGCTATGCTTTAAACTATGTATTAATTATTGCAATTTTAATTTTTGGTGCTTATGGAATAGGCTATGATGCAAGCCAATTTATATATAATCAGTTTTAGGGGGATATTATGACAAAGAAAAGATTGGTAATTAGCTTATTAGTGGGCTGTATATTGTTGGCTAATCTCTATTTACTACAAAAACTATTAATGCCCAAGCATGTTTTTGGCACCTTAGAAGGGTCCTTAGTAGAGGATTATTATAAGGTGGAAAAGAATAATGATGTGATTTTTATCGGGGATTGTGAGGTTTATGAAAATTTCTCTCCAATAACCCTTTGGGAGGAACACGGTATTACCAGCTATATAAGGGGCAGTGCCCAACAATTAATTTGGCAGTCCTATTATTTGCTAGAGGAGACCTTAAAACATGAAAAACCTGATATAGTGGTATTTAATGTTTTAGCTATGATGTATAATGAACCACAAAAAGAAGCATATAACCGTATGTCTCTAGATGGGATGAAGCTATCCTTAAGCAAACTAAAATCAGTGAAAGCGTCAATGACTGAGGAAGAGAGCCTGGTGGAATATATATTTCCCCTATTAAGATACCATTCTAGATGGAATGAACTAGAAGGGGAGGATTTTAAATATATCTTTGAAAAGAAGGATATGTTTCATAATGGATATTATATGAGGGCAGATATTAAACCCGCAGGTAATATACCTAAGGGGAAAAAACTTCCTAATTATCAATTTGGTGATAAGGCTTATTATTATTTAGATAAAATAGTAGAACTTACCAAGGAAAATAATATAGATCTTGTATTTGTTAAGGCTCCAAGCCTATATCCCTATTGGTACGATGAATGGGATGAGCAAATAAAAGAATATGCTAAGACCCATGATTTAAAATATATCAATTATCTAGACTTAATTGATGAGGT
>CAYMVC010000117.1:0-4610 GCA_964393755.1 uncultured Eubacteriaceae bacterium
TCCCATTTGAGATTCCCCCTGTTATTCCCCCATTATGATTTTCTATAGTTTTTATTTGGTCTCCTTCTATAATATATTCATCCTTTACCTGGCTGCCTTTTGCCCTTGCCATATCAAAGCCAGACCCAAATTCAATGGCCTTCACTGAGGGAATGGAAAACATCATTTGAGAAAGCCTGCTCTCTATTGAATGAAAGAAGGGTTGCCCAAGACCAGGGGGTATATTTAAAATTGCTGTTTCAATTTCCCCTCCCACCGAATCCTTTTCATTTTTTATATTTGCAATTACTTCCTTCATTTTCTTACCCTGGGTGTCTTCTATAACAGGAAAATCCTTATTAGCTATTTCTCTAAGAAGGTTTTCTGATATATAAGACTTGTTAAAGATTCTATCTTCTATGTTGAATATCCTTTTTATATGGCTTCCTATTAAGATATTTTTTTTCATTAAGACTTGTTTTGCTATTGCTCCGGCAAAGACAATAGGTGCGGTAAGTCTACCAGAAAAATGCCCGCCTCCCCTATAGTCATTAAAGCCTTTATATTTAATATATCCTGGATAGTCTCCATGGCCCGGTCGAATAATATCTTTTAATTCCTTATAGTCTTCAGGTTTGCTGTCCTTATTTCTTATAATCCCACAAAGGGGTGTGCCGGTAGTCCTACTATTAAAATAGCCACTGAGAATTTCAAATTCATCCTCTTCCCTTCTTTGAGAGGAAAGCTTATCTCTACCGGGAGCCCTTCTTTGAAGTTCCTTTTTTATCAAATCAAAATCTAAAGATAAACCAGGAGGCAAGCCATCTATTACTAGGCCAATACCACTACCATGGGATTCTCCGAAAATTGAAAGTATTATATTTTTACCCCATATTCCCCCCATTTATTCTTCCTCCTAATTTGATAAAATCCTGCCAAAAGCCTGGATAGGACTTGTCTGCCACATCCCAATTCCTAATAGTAATGGCTTGGTTTGACTTAATAGATGCAATGGAAAGTGCCATAGCTATCCTATGGTCATTATAGCTGTCCACCAGCCCTCCCCTTAGGGTATTTACCCCTTCTATAATAAGCTCCTCTTCTAATTCCGTCACCCTTGCCCCTAATATATTTAATTGGCTGGCCATAGCCTGGAGACGATCGGATTCTTTTAAACGGAGCCTTTTTACATTGACAATATTTGTAGTTCCCTGACTTACTGAGGCTAGTACTGCCAAAATAGGTATTAGATCAGGACATTGGGACCCATCTATTCTTATCCCTCTTGTAGAAGATGCCTTGGTGACTATCCCTTCTTCCCCAATGGATATATGGCCCCCCATCTTCTTTATAATATCTATAATTATTTTATCAGCTTGAAGGGAATTTGTATCTAAGTTAGCGGATTCTATTTCTCCTCCTAAAAGCCCTGCCACCATCCAAAAGGCTCCCTGGGAGAAATCCCCTTCCACCATATAGTTATTAGGCTTATAAGTTTGCTTACCCCTAATTAAAAACTCCCTATAATCCTTATTTTCTACCTCTATTCCGAATTCTTTTAATACATCAATGGTTAAATCAATATAGCCTCTAGATTCTAGATTTCCAATAATATTAATTTTAGAATCCCCCTGTAGAAGGGGTAGGGCAAAAAGTAAACCGGTAATAAATTGGGAACTGATATCTCCTGGTAATTTAAATGTCCCTGGTTTTAAAGTCCCCTTTATTCTTAAGGGAAGACCTCCATTAATAGTTTCATAAAATATATTCTGGTCTTCAAATATCCTATAATAAGGTCCTAAGGGCCTGCTTACAAGACTGCCCCTTCCCCTAAAGGATATTTCCTCCCCTGTCATAGCGGCTAAGGGTATAAGAAAGCGTAAGGTGGAAGCAGATTGGCCACAATCTATAGTATTTCCCCTAGAACTTAGCCTTGGATTCCCCCTTATCCTTAAACTATATATATCTTCATTATCCTCTCTTAGGTAATCCATATCTATTCCTAATGTTTTAAGTCCTTCACATGTATGTAAAACATCCTGGGATAATACTATATTTTCTATGCTACTTTGACCATTACAAAGACTAGAAGCAATAATCCCCCTATGACTTAAACTCTTAGAAGGGGGTGGCTTAACTATTCCCCTTAGTGAAGTTGGTAAGATTTCTATACTTTCCATTGGGAGTCCTCCCTTCTAGACTTTTACTATTTATGAGATAAATTGGCTAATAAATAATTCACTGGATAAGTTTTTAATATATCCCTTGCCAATATCCTTAAGTAATATTATATCAATAATATCTCCCCTATTCTTTTTATCCCGATTTATGGTTTTTTCCATCTCTTCCCTATCCATAGTGGGCATTTTATAGGGTAGGTCATACTTTTCTAATATCTTCTTTATTTGCTGGGCTGTTCCTTCTTTGGTCAATCCTAAAAGCTGACTTTTTAAGGTGATATTATACATTCCTATGGCTATAGCCTCACCATGACTGTATTTTTCATAATTAAAATACTTCTCAATGGCATGTCCTAGGGTATGGCCAAAGTTTAATATCATCCTTTTTCCCATATCCCTTTCATCCTGCTGGACTACTTTCTTCTTTATGCTACAAGAGGTAAAAATAATATCCTCTATTTCTTCCTTTAATTTTTCCTTTGAAAGGGTTAATAATTTACAAAAAAGATCCTTATCTAAGATACAGGCATATTTTATTAGCTCTGCCATTCCGTTATTGAATTCTCTTTCATCTAGGCTAGATAAGAAATTGGGATCTATAAATACCCCTCTTGGCTGATAAAAACTCCCTATCAGGTTTTTTCCCTGAGGAAGATTTATTGCCACCTTCCCCCCTATACTACTATCTATTTGAGCTAAAAGGGTGGTGGGTATTTGAATAAAGTCAATTCCCCTTAAGTATGTGGCTGCAGCAAAGCCTCCTATATCTCCAACCACTCCTCCCCCCATTGCTATAATAAGGTCCCCCCGGGTCATATTAAAATCTAATAGTTTCCTATAAATAGATTCTAATACCTCCAGTGATTTGCTCCCTTCCCCTGGTCTTATTAGAATAGTCTCCACTAAAAAGCCCTTGTCTACAAGATGGGCCCTTATTCCATCTCCATAAAGACTATCCACCTTGTCATCTATTATAAGGCCTATTTTATTTCCCCTATAAATGTCCCTTATATAGGAAGAGATTTTATTTATTAGCCCTCTTTCTATGTAAATCTTATATTTATCTTTTCTAAGATCCATATTTATTTCTTTCAAAATTAAATCGTCCTAACATATTTTATAATATTTTATTGTCTATCTTTGCAATTTCCTTTAAGGACTGCATTAGACTGGCAAATCTTTCAGTTTTTATAGATTGATTACCATCGCATAGTGCCTTGGATGGGTTATTGTGGACCTCTATCATTACCCCATCTGCTCCCACTGCCAAAGCAGCCTTTGCCAGGGGCTCCACCAACCACCATAAGCCGGTGGCATGGCTGGGATCTACAATAATAGGCAAATGGCTCTTGTTTTTTATAATGGGTATAGCACTTAAATCCAATGTATTTCGGGTATAGTTTTCAAAGGTCCTTATACCCCTTTCACATAAAATAATTTTCTCATTCCCCCCCACCATTATATATTCTGCTGCCATTAGAAATTCTTCTATTGTAGCAGAAAGACCTCTTTTTAATAAGATGGGTTTATCTATCCTTCCTAATTCCCTAAGTAGGTCATAGTTTTGCATATTCCGGGTACCCACTTGAATTATATCCACATCTTCAATAAACTTGTCCAACATATAAACAGACATTAGTTCACTAACTATTGGTAGGCCGGTAATCTCCCGGGCTTTTTTTAGGTAATCTAGGGCTGAATCTCCAATTCCCTGGAAACTATAAGGGGAAGTTCTAGGTTTAAAGGCTCCTCCCCGCAGAAAACTTGCCCCTGCAGCCTTTACCTCTTTTGCTATTTCTATAATCTGGTCTTGGCTTTCTACTGAGCAGGGACCGGCAATTATAGCAATATGGTCTTTGCCAATGGTCTTATCTAGAACTTTTATAATGGTATCTTCTGGATGAAGAAGTCTATTTACCTTTTTATAGGGTTCATTAACATAGACTATCTTATTAATATTCCTATTGCTTTTTAATAAGTCTAAGTTAATCTTACTTGTATCTCCTAAAAGACCTAATATTCTATGATTTTGGTTTTGATATTCATTAACTTCACATCCAAGACTGGTTATGCTATCCTTTATACTTTTTATTTCCCCTTCTGATACCTTAGATTCCATTATAATAATCATATTCTTTACCTACCCATCCTTTTATTCACTATCATATCCAAAAAATTCATATTAAATCTTTACATTTTCAGTATATATCCTGGGACTACTAGTGTCAAAAATTATAGTATCTTCTATTTATTTGTCTTAAAAATATATAAAGGTGGCTCTGAAGCCACCCCATTGGAAAGTATTAAATTTTAATTGTTTAGCAGGTTATTCTCATTTACATAATCCAACCTTCCAGAAAGGAATTGAACATGACCATCTACCTCAGTAACCATTTGTTTAAATTTCTGTTTCACCTGTTCATCTTCTGTTGATTGGGCCATCATAGCAAA
>CAYMVC010000118.1:0-2275 GCA_964393755.1 uncultured Eubacteriaceae bacterium
CCTCCGGCCTCGTGAACCCCATTCACGCGCGCTACCAAACTGCGCCACACCCAGATCAATTAATTCAATTAATAGTATACTAAAATAATCCTAAAGTTTCAACATAAATATTACACATAAGCTTATTTCATGATTATAAATAGAAATCTCCCTAATAAAGAGAGATTAATTTATTACTATATTTAAGATTGTAAGTACTTATTAATAACTACACAGTCTAGGTGTTTGTTTATATTATAGTATTATACAAATTATTCCTCCACTTCCCTCGTTAATAATTCTAGTTAGTGTTCTTTGGAGTTTAAATTGTGCATCTTGGGGCATTTTTGTCAATTTGCTTTGAAGACTTTCCTGAACAAGTTCATGGAGGGATTTGCCAAACATATTAGTTTCCCATAATTTACTTGGTTCATTTTCAAATTTATCTAATAAATAGGTTACTAAATCTTCGCTTTGTTTTTCTGAACCCACAATTGGAGAAATTTCTGCCTCTACATCTGCTCGTATAAAATGTAGACTAGGAGCGCTGGCTTTCAATCTAATTCCAAAGCCACTGCCTTTTTTAAGCATTTCTGGCTCTTCTAAACTCATTTCCTCTACCCTTGGTGTTACTACTCCATAACCATTAGTACGAACATCATTTAGGGCATTTTCTACCTTATCATATTCCTTTTTAGCAAAGGATAATTCCTTAATCAAGGCTAATAATTGATGTTCTCCAGATAGGGAGTAACCGGATTCTTCTCCTAGAATTTGATAAAACAGATCTTCATTAAACTTAATTTTGACATTAGATATACCTTTACCTAAGTTTATATCTTGAATATCAATAGAAGATATATTATCACTATGGCTAAAATTATATATAATATTTTCTACATCTCTTAACCTTCTTATATCTATTATAGATGTCTTTAGGTTTTGAATAATTTCTTCTTTCAACCAATGGGTTGTTTCTAAGCTTTCTATCCATTTTGGAAGGGCGAAATTTAATTCTTTAATTGGAAATTCAAATAGTACCTTTTCCAAAATAGAATTTATATCTTCCATTGTCATATTTAAACAATCTACATTTATGATAGGAACATCATATTTTTCAAAAAGTTTATCCCTTAAATTTAAGGTATCAGCATGGTTAGGGTTAGTTGAATTCAAAAGTACTATAAATGGTTTATTGATTTCCTTTAGTTCAGATATGACCCTTTCCTCTGCCTCGATATAACTTTGTCTTGTAATATCAGTTATACTTCCATCGGTTGTCACAACAATCCCAATTGTAGAATGTTCATTTATGACTTTTTTAGTACCTAATTCAGCAGCCTGTTCAAATGGTATAGGCTCTTCTGACCAGGGTGTTGAAACCATTCTAGGAAATTCGTTTTCCTCATATCCTAGGGCACCTTTAACTAAATATCCAACACAATCTATAAGTCTAACCTTAAAGTTTGCATTATCTTTTAGGTTAATTTCAATAGCCTCATTTGGAACAAACTTTGGCTCTGTAGTCATAATAGTCTTACCGGACCCACTTTGAGGCAATTCATCTAAGGCTCTAACTTTACTATAATCATTTTCGATATTTGGTATTACTAATAACTCCATAAACCTTTTAATAAAAGTAGATTTTCCAGTTCTAACAGGACCTACCACACCAAGATATATATCCCCCTGTGTTCTATCAGAAATATCTTGATATATATTATAATCCCCCACATTTATTACCTCCTCATAAAAAAGTCTCAATTAATTAATATTTATTCCTAGGTATATTATTTATGCTAAAAAATATAATGGCTGTCTAATATATTTATAATATTGAAGCATTATTAATTAATTTATGCTTTATTTATGAGAAATAGACCTTTGTTAATTTGTAATATTAAAACAGATAATTACCATCCCTTATAAGTCCCTAGGACGATTTCCTCCATTTCATGGGTCTTGTTTCTTAGCATTAGTCTATTAACAGATTGTTTAACATCTGCATTCTTATATAAGACATTATAAAGTTCCGTGGTAATGGGCATTTCTATCTTATGTTTTTCTGATAGTTTATAAGCAGCATATGTAGTTCGAATACCTTCCACAACCATACCAATACTTTCTAATACCTCTTCAACTTGTTTCCCTTTGCCAAGTAAAATACCCGCTCTTCTATTTCTACTATGGCCACTAGTGCATGTTACAATCAGGTCCCCTATACCTGATAATCCAGCAAAGGTTGAAATATTTGCACCCATTGCCTGTCCAAGCCTACTTATTTCCACTATCCCCC
>CAYMVC010000118.1:2285-4599 GCA_964393755.1 uncultured Eubacteriaceae bacterium
GTTATCACCATATCCTAATCCATCAGAAATGCCTGCTCCTAATGCAATAATGTTTTTTAATGCACCCCCTAGTTCTACTCCTACTATATCTGGATTAGTATATACCCTAAATGTTGGAGACATAAATACATCCTGTACCTTCTCAGTTCTAATTCTGTTTTGACCTGTCAATACTACAGTGGTTGGTATATCCCTGGCCACTTCTTCTGCATGACTAGGTCCGGATAAAATCATTAGTTCATTATCAGGAAGTTCCTGATTAATGACTTGAGACATTCTATTTAAACTTCCATATTCAATTCCCTTTGCCACATTTATAATAGTTTGAGAATTATTAAGAAAGGGTTTAATCTTTATACAAATTTCCCTAATTGCCTGGGATGCTATTGCTAAAACAACTATGTTAGATTTACTTACACAACTTAAACTATCTGTTGCAATAATATTATCTGGTAGATCTATATCTGGTAGGTACTTAATATTTTGATTGTATTTTTTAAAATCCTCTATAACCTTCTTATCTCTATGCCATAAATAAACACTGTGTCCATTTTTTGCAAGTAAGATAGCTAAGGCTGTCCCCCAGCTTCCCGCTCCTATAATGCTAATTCTTTCACTCATATAAATGCCCCCAATTTAAAATAATATTATCTAATCCATCCTGCTTTTCTGTAAAGATTATTCATTACGCTCCCTAATTATAAAACGTATGGGTGTACCCTCAAATCCAAAGGATTTTCTAACTTGATTTTCTAAATATCTTTGATATGAAAAATGCAAAAGATCAGAATCATTTACAAACAAGATAAATGTTGGCGGTTTCACACTTGCCTGGGTACAGTATAATATATTTAGTCGCCTTCCCTTATCAGAGGGAGGCTGGTTTAATAAGGTTGCCTCACCTATTACTTCATTCAACATTCCAGTTGATATTCTCATAGAATGTTGGTTAGATACAAAGTTAACTAATTCCATAATTCTATGAATTCTTTGACCAGTTTTTGCTGAAATAAATAATATGGGGGCATAACTGAGAAAGGATAAATCTTCTCTAATCTTGTTCCTATATCTATCCATGGTTTTTGTTTCTTTTTCTATAACATCCCACTTATTAACTATAATAACAGATGCTTTTCCCTCATCATGGGCATAGCCGGCAATTTTTGTATCCTGTTCTGTTATTCCCTGTTCTGCATCAATCATAATTAAGCATACATCCGATCGCTGGATACCAGTAAAAGATCTTATAACACTATATCTTTCTATATTTTCCTTAACCTTACTTTTTTTCCTTACACCGGCAGTATCTATTAAGATATAATCTTGGTCCTTATAGCTAAACTCTGTATCTATTGCATCCCTAGTTGTGCCAGGAATATCGCTGACAATCACCCTATCTTCTCCTAATAATTTATTTATAAGGGTTGATTTGCCCACATTTGGTTTACCTATTACAGCTATTTTAAGGTTGTATTCTTCAAAATCTATATCTTGTCTCTTTTCTGGGAAATGGCTTATAACATCATCTAACAAGTCTCCTATTCCTAGACCCTGCTGTCCAGATATAGGTATAGGGTCTCCTAAACCTAAATTATAAAATTCAAAAATATTACTTTCTAAGCTTATAGTGTCCATCTTATTAACTACAATCAATGTGTTCTTATTATTTTTTCTCAGTATATTTGCCACTTCATAGTCAGCAGCTGTTATTCCTTCCCTACCATCAAGTAAAAAAATAATTACATTGGCAGTTTCTATAGCTAATTCAGCTTGAGCCCTCATTTGACTTAATATCACATCTTTTGAAAAG
Source organism: uncultured Eubacteriaceae bacterium (assembly GCA_964393755.1). Taxonomy (GTDB): domain Bacteria; phylum Bacillota; class Clostridia; order Eubacteriales; family Garciellaceae; genus DUPX01. The sequence continues at coordinate 4,096 of CAYMVC010000118.1, forward strand.
GGTTCTATACCACCTGTATCAATAATAATAAAGTCGTTACCTAACCATTCAGCTTCCGCATAAATCCTATCCCTGGTGACACCAGGTGTATCTTCAACTATAGATATTCTTTTACCTGCAATTTTATTAAAAAGTGTAGACTTCCCTACATTTGGTCTTCCAACAATAGCAACAATTGGTTTTGACATATGGCCCTCCTAGTTTTTTATTGATAAAAACATATTTATTAGTGCACTACCTTCTACCTTTACGGGATAGAAAGGAACTTTAAGAATAGTGGCTACTTGATCAAGAGTATAATCATCTAGAAAAATACTTTCATCGGCTTTTAACATTGATTGAGGAATTAATATATGATTTCCTAAATCTTTCCCCTTTAATTGACAAACAATATCTTGTCCTGTTATAAGTCCACTAACAGTAATCTTTTCCCCAAAAAAATCGTTTATAATTCCATAAACTTTAATATTCATTTGGGGCCATTTAGCCATAACCCCATCCATT
>CAYMVC010000119.1:0-4593 GCA_964393755.1 uncultured Eubacteriaceae bacterium
TAAATACCCGTGGCTAGACTTTCACTAGCTAGATTAGTGCCATGCCTGGCACACAATAAAAAGAAAGCCGGTTTCTACCAGCTTTTTTTAAAAGGTAATTAAGGATTTAACATTATACCCTTCTAAAGTTCCCCTTCCATTTAAGTAGGAAAGTTCAATAAGAAAAAGAATTCCAACAACTTCTCCGCCTAATTTTTCAATAAGTTTTGCAGTAGACAAAAGGGTCCCTCCTGTTGCAAGTAAATCATCAACTATTACCACCCTTTGACCAGGTTTTATTGCATCTTTGTGTATTTCTAAAGAATCTTTTCCATATTCTAAAAAGTATTCTTGTGAAACAACATCACAGGGCAATTTACCAGGCTTTCGCACTGGAACGAAGCCCAAATTCATTGAATAAGCTAGGGGAGTACCAAATATAAATCCTCTGGCTTCTGGTCCTACAATTAAATCTGCATCCAATTTATCTGCTAAATTCTTCATTCTATTTATAGATTCTTTAAAAGCATCCTTATCCTGTAATAAGGTTGTAATATCCTTGAACCTAATTCCCTTTTCAGGAAAATCTTCTATCATCCTAATTTTATCTTTTAAATTCATTGTATTCCCCCCGAATTAACATCTATTTAAAAATAGACTTTATATTGTACTTGGCTTATTCTTCCTAGTCTTTAATAAATACCATATAGGACTAGCTATAAAAAGAGATGAATAGGTTCCAGCTAAAAATCCTACAATTAGGGGTAGGGCAAAGCTTCGTATGGCTTCAACACCTAAAATATATAGTGCAGTAATAGTAATAAGTGTTGTTACTGAGGTATTTATAGTTCGGGCTAAGCTTTGTTTTATGCTAGTATTTATTAAATTGGCATAATCATTTCTCTTAAACCTATTTCTGTTTTCCCTTATTCTATCAAAAATAACAATTGTATCATTTATAGAATATCCCAATATTGTCAACATAGCAGCTATAAAAGGAGCATTGATCTGAATCCCGGCAATGGCATAAAATGCTAAGACCACTAACATATCATGGGTTAAGGCTATAATAGCTGCAAAGCCAAATGCCAATTCAAATCTAAAGGCTATATATATTAACATAGCTATAATAGCAACACCTACGGCTATAAACACTTGACGTTTTAATTCCCCGCCTATAGCTGGTTCCACCTGGTCTATAGATAATAAGTCTTTTTCCTCCAAATCATACTTTTCTTGGAATAGGGAAAATATTTCTTTTCTTTGTTCCTTTGTGAAAGATTCCTGGGTTTGTATTATAACCTCTTGTCTATCCTCACCAGAATAGGTTATATCTGCTGACTTATCAAAGGAATCAATAATTTCTCTAATTTCAAATACTTCAAATTTTTGATGTAAATCAATGTTTATAATTGTACCACCGGCGAAATCAATACCAAGATTTAAACCAGAAAAAATTAGAAAAACCATACCTATAACAATAATTATTCCTGAAATTGCAAACCATAAGTTTTTATATTCAATAATTTTCATCTACTTACCTCCTGCCCCATAAAGTTTTATATTGGAGAATAAATCTATTCTAATAACTAATCGGAGCAAGTATCGAGTTATTATTATAGCTGTAAACATACTTACGCCAATCCCTATCATAAGGGTTACAGAAAATCCCTTTATAGGTCCTGACCCGAAGAAAAACAAAACTACTCCAGCAATTATTGTCGTAATATTTGAATCTAATATACTGGTTAAGGCACGTGAAAATCCAGAATCTATGGAAGTCCTAAGAGTCTTTCCTAATTTTATTTCCTCTTTTATTCTTTCGAAAATAATTACATTTGCATCTACTGCCATCCCAATAGAAAGAATTAATCCCGCAATCCCTGGTAATGTTAATGTTGTATTGATACTGATAATGATTGCAAAGAATATCAATACATAAAACATAAGGGCAATACTGGATATAAGTCCAGGTAGACGATAATAAATAGTCATAAATAAAAATACTAAAATTATTCCTATTAAACCAGCTATAAGGCTCTTAGATAGAGAATCCTGTCCAAGAGTTGGGCCTACAGTACGTATTTCTATTGCATCAAGGGTAACAGGTAAGGCACCAGCCCTAATCAAGGTAGATAAATTTCCAGCTTCATCTAAAGACCCTTGACCAGTAATTATAGCTTCACCCTCAGTAATTTCATCTAAGACATTCGGATCTGAAATAACATCTCCATCTAAAACAATAGATATTTTTTGATTTACAAACTTCTTAGTGGCTTCTGCAAATGCTTTGGTTCCCTTACTGTCAAATACCAAAGTTACAACAGGTTGTTCAACTCCCATTTTATCCTTTTGATAAACTGCCTTAGAATCAACTACCTGAGCACCGGTAAGTATAACTTTTTCATCTGGTCCAATAAATTCAAGCTGTGCAGTCTTACCAATCAACTCCAATGCCTGTTCTTGATCCTGAATATCAGGTATTGAAACCCTTATTCGCTTATCACCTTGTTTTGATACATTGGCTTCAGCAACTCCAAAAGCATCTACCCTTTGCCTTATAGTTGCAATTGCACGTGAAATCTTTTCATCATTAACGGGGTCATCTTTAGAATCTTCTGCTTCTAAAACTACATAAACCCCTCCCCTTAAATCCAAGCCCAGTTTTATTACTTCTTTCATGGGTAAAATATCATAATTACCAATAGATAACCCATTAATGGAAACAACAATACCTAGGGACAAAACAGCTAGTATAAGTACAAATATTATAGTATATTTCAGGTTCATCCGCTTACCCCCTCAAATTCAATAAAATAATTATATATCTTTTCAAATTACTGGTCAAATAATTGTAGTTTATTTATTCAAATAATTTGGCTTGTACCATAAGGGCACATTCTAGCCTCTTTTTTTCCATTTCGCATCCTATATCATAGGGAACTAAAATATCCTTATTAAAATTGTAGGCATTTGCATGACAACCACCACTACAATAAAATCTTGCCCAACAATTACTGCACTTATCCTTGTTTAGTACGCTGGCACCCATAAACATATCTTGAATTTTATTATCTAATCCACCTTCCAATACGCTTCCCATTTTAAAATCCTTGTCACCAACAAATTGATGGCAAGGGTAAAGATCTCCCTCAGGGGTGACAGCCACATATTCATTCCCTGCCCCGCAACCTGATAACCTTTTATATATACATGGACCTTGGGATAGGTCAATCATAAAGTGAAAAAAACTAAATTCCTTGTCCTTATTCTTTCTATCCAGATACTCCTTAGCAAGCTTTTCATATTCTTCAAAAATAACAGGTAAATCTTCCTCTTGTAATGCATATTCCTGTTCAGGTTCAGTTACTACAGGTTCTAGAGAAATTTGCTTAAACCCCTGATCTGCTAAATGAATAACATCTTTGGAGAAGTTAATATTATGTTTAGTAAAGGTCCCCCTGACATAATAACTTTTATCACCCCTCTTTTCTACCATTTTAGATATTTTGGGGAGAATAATATCATATGTACCTCCACCTTTTTTAGTCCTTCTCATATAATCATTAGTAACTTTATCTCCATCTATACTTAGAACAATATTATCCATATTATTGTTGATATAATCCATAATCCCTTCCGTTAAAAGGGTGGCATTAGTAGTTATGGTAAATCTAAAGTTCTTATTGTATTCTTTCTCCAGAGACCTTCCATATCTGACAATATCTTTAACCACATCAAAATTCATTAGAGGTTCTCCACCAAAAAAGTCAACCTCCAAGTTTCTTCTACTAGCTGAATTTTTAATTAAAAAATCTATTGCACTTCTGCCTACTTCCCTAGACATTAACATTCTTTTACCTTTAAAGTTACCCTGGGAAGCAAAACAATATCTACAATTAATGTTACAATCATGGGCAATATGTAGGCACATAGCCTTTATAACCTTATTTTTATTAGTTTTTTCAGCAATATTATTATAGCAATCCTTTGAGAATAATAAACCTTCCCCTGTAAGTTGGTCTAGCTCCTCAGTTACTTCAGCTATTTCTGTTTTATTGTATTTACATTCTAATTCTCCTATAATGCCTTCTAGGGGCATTTCCGGATAGTAGTCTAAGATATCATAGGTAATTTTATCTACCTTATGAACTGCACCACTATTTATATCTAAGACAATATAGATATCATCAATATTAAATTTATGAATTAAAGATTTTGATTTTGATGTCAATTTTCAAACATCTCCCTATTAAATAAACTAAACTTAATCCTAAAAAATAGCAGTAAATATTGGTAGACCAATACTACTGCTTTGCTATATTCCAATTTTCACCTAAATACTTTCACAGTTTTGATTACCTACAGTGCATGAAGTTTTACAAGCGGACTGGCAAGAAGTTTGACATTCTCCACATCCACCTTTAACAATAGTCTTTTTAAGATCCTTCTTTCTTGTGATAGTCATAATGTGTTTCATTTAATTCTCACCCCTAATTAGTTAAAGTTTACATTATTATACCATATATAAAATAGGGTGTCTTTAATTTATTAGGATTAGTTACTGTCAAGTAAAAGTTGGCAACTTTCCATTCCTTATTTAAAATACAAGTT
>CAYMVC010000120.1:0-4566 GCA_964393755.1 uncultured Eubacteriaceae bacterium
AAAGGTATGGGCATTAAGTGCCCACTTAATTGGTCAATGCGTGGGGGACAATTGGGATCCTAGATTGGATAATTTTGCTCCTAGATCCCTTTCTGGAAAGCCTGAAGAAATTCGCTCCTGGGCTATTAATGAAATGAAGTTAGTAGCCAAGGCAGCTCATAAGCTAGGTATAAATGTAGTTACTTGCTTTACAGGTTCTCCTATTTGGTATTATTGGTACTCCTTTCCCCAGACTTCTCAGGAAATGGTTGATCAAGGATTTGAAAGGATTAGGGAACTGTGGACACCAATATTTGATGTGTTTGATGAATATAATGTAAAATATGCATTAGAAGTTCATCCTACAGAAATTGCCTTTGACTATTATTCTACCAAGAAACTCTTGGAGACCTTCGACTATAGAGAGACTTTAGGCTTAAACTTTGACCCTTCCCATTTACTTTGGCAGGGAATTAACCCTAATGTATTTTTAAAAGATTTTTCTGACAGGATCTATCATGTTCATATGAAGGATGTTAAAATGATGTTAGATGGTCGCACTGGCATATTAGGCAGCCATATAGAATTTGGAGATACCAGACGTGGTTGGAATTTCGTTTCCCTTGGTCATGGAGATGTGGATTTTGATGGTATTATTAGGGAACTTAATCAAATGAGATATAGCGGTCCCCTTTCTGTAGAATGGGAGGATACCGGAATGAATCGAATAACTGGGATTAGGGAATCCTTTGATTTTGTAAAAAAACTTAACTTTGAACCTTCGGATTTTAGTTTTGATTCCGCACTTAAGATAGAATAGGGAGAATTAAATGTTAGAATTTCAAAAATATATAATAAATGATGTAAATACAAAAAAAGTATTTGAGAGTATTTTAGAGTATGGACCTATTATGAAAAAGGATATTCAAGGATATACTAATCTTAGCTGGGGCGGTGTTTATAACAGCATCACTAAACTATTAAAAAGTAACTCCATAATACAATTTAAAGAGAGCCAAAATTCATCTCCAGGACGTATTCCTACTTTTTTTGATATTAATTATAAAGAGAATCTTTGTGTAGGTGTGGATGTTACCTTAGGTAGGATTATTGGTGTAATTTCCTACCTAAATGGTAAATGCATCTATTCTAAAACCATTTTGATGGAAAGTAACTTAAGTAAGGATATGATTAATGGCTTAATGAACATGCTAAATGATATTTTTGAATTTGTTGATCATCCCCAATATATTAAGTCAATAGGTTTAGCCCTTCCCAGCAGTACTATTCAAAGCTGGAATAAGGGACAATTAGAACACCCTTTTCACGGAGACTTTCCTAAGAATTTACGAGAAATAATTAAGAGCAAGTTTGGTGTGATGACAGAAATATTTACTGATCCAGATTGTCTTTTAGCATCAGAGTTAAATAATATGCCAATTGACGATAAAAAGGACGATATAATGGTTCTTCGCTGGTCTTATGGCATAGGATTATCTATGATGATAAGGGGCAGTATATATCATGGTTCAAATAGTATGGCAGGAGAGATAGGTCATACAGTGGTAGAGCCAAATGGGAATATCTGTACCTGTGGTAAGAGGGGATGCCTAGAAACCTATGCATCAGTTCATGCAATAATAAGTCGAATAAAAAAAGAAGGTCATTTAAAAAAGCATAAAGGAATTAATAATAATGAAATAAATACCTTTAGTGATGTATTAGAATTATATAATGAAAATTATCAATTCATAAGGGAGATTATAAATGATGCACTAGAAAAAATGGCAATTATATTAGCCAATGCTATAAATATTTTTGACCCCAGTATTGTTATGATTAGTGGAGAGTTTTCTCGAATTCCAAATGAAAAGTTTGAATCTTTTAAGGGAATGATTAAAGAGCATATGATGATTGGTTCGGAAACGGAAATATTTCAATCTATACTTAATGATGATGCAGCTGCATTAGGGGCGGCCTTACTAATGAAAGATAGGATTTATTATGAAATATTTAATTTATAATAAACCTATAGTAGGAGAAGAAGATATGGATAAATATATATTAGCCATAGATATTGGCGGTTCAAAATATATGGTAGGCCTTATAAGTGTCTGTGGAGAAATACTGGAGGTAAGGAGTTTTAAATGGAAGCTGCTAACTAAAAAGGATGTTATTAGAAGCATAATTTTATCCTCAAGGGAATTATTGGATAAGTATAAAGATATTTCCCCTATATCCATAGGTATAACTATACCAGGACTGGCAGACCCCAAGCAGGGAATGTGGGTGGAATCAAGTTTTTCTGGAATAAAAGATATTAATATTGGTCCTATCATGGAAGAAAAATTTAAAATTCCTGTATATATTGATAATGATGGACAGGCATGTGCTTTAGCGGAAAAACTATTTGGCAGCTGTAAAGATACAAGTGATTTTTTTTATATGACAATATCTAATGGGATAGGTGGAGCTATTTTTTTAAATAATACCATATATTATGGAGGCTTTGGCAACGCTGGTGAAATAGGCCACACTGTTGTTGTGGAAGATGGCCTTCAATGTAAATGCGGCAATAAGGGTTGTCTTGAAGTTCATGCTGCTGGTCCTGCTATTACAAGAAACTATTTAGAACTTGGAGGGAATAATAAATATAAGGGAAATGATATAGAAGCAAAATATATAGCAGACCTTGCCTATAAAAAAGATAGGATAGCAATTAAAACATTTGAACTTGAGGGCTATTACATAGGTAAGGTTTTAGCCCAAGTATGTAATATTTTAAATCCACAAAAAGTTATTATCGGTGGGGGAGTGTCTCTTGCATTTTCCCTATTTGAGTTTTCATTGTGGAAAAGTCTAAATTCCTTTTTATATAAGTCAGCAAATAGACATCTCAAGATAGAACCATCACAACTAGGTTATAATGGCGGTATTATGGGAGCAACGGCAGTGGCAATTTGTGGGGAAGATAATAGATACGGTTGGGCTTTAAATAATTTTAAAACCAAAGAATAATCTTTGGTTTTAAAAATTACATTATTTTTATTAACAGATTAAAAATATTCTTTGCTAATTTGTCTTAAAATATTTACCTAAATTGACTATGCTCTCTGATTTTACTTCACTATCTAATATAATACTAGGGTATGTAAAATAATAAAACTTATATCTAATAAAAGTCACCATATAAAAAACTATAGTTGTAAAAATTCCCTTAATCAAAATACTTGCTAAGAATAGTTAAATTTTCGGATTTAACATCTTCAGCTATAAGTGGGACTTTTATAATGTTTTTATCATTAAAATATTCATCAATTTTTTCTAAATAGACTTGTTCTAGTGCTTTTCTCTTCTTCCAGAAATCCTCAGAAATATCTTCTGGCAAAATTCGATTAACTACAATATCTTGAATTATAAAGCCATACTTTTCAAGAATATCTATTGCCTTCTTTGTTTCTTCCAAGGGAAGTTTTTCCGCATTCATGACGAAGACAAAGGATACAAGTTCACTATTGGTTAGTATCTCCCTAGTTCTTTCCATCTTATCCTTCCTAGATTTTAGGGTAGAAATAACAGGGTCATCTTGAATACTATTTTTAAATTCCCTATCATACCTTCTGGACATTTGGTATAATTCCATAGCTTGAACTCTTTTTTCTATTAGCCTATCCATCCATCCCCCAAGGAGTTCAGGAAGAGATAGTAGTCTTAAGGTATGACCAGTAGGTGCTGTATCTATAACAATCCTGTCGTATTTTTCCCTATATTCTAATATAACTTCCATTAACTTATCAAAAACAGCTGATTCATCAGAACCCGGTGATACACTGGCAGCATCTAGTTGTTTTTCAACTTCCTTTATTATAATGGGGCTTACAATGTCTTTCATTTTGCTTTTAATCCCCTCTATATAATTTTCTGATTCTTCTACAGGATCTATTTCTATAGCAAATAAATTATTATTAAGGGGGGTGATTTCGGAACCTATTTTCTTTTCAAAAATATCGCATAGGGAATGGGCTGGGTCTGTAGATACTAGAAGAGTTTTTTCCCCATTATTAGCACAGTGAAGTGCAAAAGCGGCTGATGATGTGGTTTTGCCTACTCCACCCTTACCACCAAAAAATACTAACTTTTTCATAACTATCTCCTCCAATTAATTATCAAAGTCTCCCCATCTATCCATATAAATATTTTTTCTTCCCATTATTCTATACTCCCATCCTTTTAAATCTTCTGCTAAATAAGGAAGAAGTTCAAGGGTATAATATGTAGTAGGTAAAGGAATACCAATGAGGTCTCCAAAACATAAAAGCATAAAGTTATCAAATTCGTCCATGGCATTTTTTTCTACCAGCTTAGAGGACATATCCTTAAAATCGAACATTCCTCCAATAAATAATTTAATATTATTAAGGATTTCCTTCTTTTTATTATTTTTCAAGTTTTTTCACCTCTCTATATTAGTATACTCTAAATAAATACAATTTTAAATATAAATAAAAGAACCTCTGCTAATGTTTAGTTTTGTTAGAGTATAATTTTAGTAGGCAGAAACCAAAAAGATAAGGGAAGAGAGAAATT
>CAYMVC010000121.1:0-4552 GCA_964393755.1 uncultured Eubacteriaceae bacterium
CTATAACTGGGATGTTGTCAGCTATAGCCATTGTATTAGGGATAACCCCCTTAGGGTTGATTCCTGTTCCCACATTAGCAGGTAGGGCTACTATTATGCACATACCAGTAATAGTGGGGGCGATTATTGAAGGACCTATAGTGGGCATGTTCGTAGGATTTATATTTGGGGTAATTAGCTTTATTACAACCGCTGCACCCCTACTAAAAAATCCGATCATCGCAATTGTACCAAGAATACTAATTGGACTATTTTCTTATTATGCCTACAAATGGACTAAGAGCACCATAGTTTCCGCCATAGTTGGGGGTTTAACTAACACCATAGGGGTATTAGGTCTAGGAGTACTGTTTAAAATTATTCCCTTTGCAGCAGCAGTAGGAATAACAGTAACCCAAGGAATTCCCGAGGCAATAGTAGGCGCAATAATAACAGTGGTGGTTGTTAAGGCATTATTTAAGTTCTTAGGTGAAAAGAGTTAAATTGCAGGCAGTCAATCTGCCTGTTTTTCTGTTTTTAAAACACCGGTGAAGCATTAGGGACGGTTCTTTTTGCTTCATAATTGAATAGAAAAATCTTATTTATGTAAAATAGGTTAAGAAGGTGATATTATGATTTTAGTATTTGACGTGGGAAATACAAATATGGTCTTAGGAGTTTATGAAGGGAAAAGGCTTATAGAAAGTTTTAGATTATCTACAGAAAGTGATAAAACAGCAGATGAATATGGAATGATGGTAAATGGGTTATTCCAATATAGGTGTATTAGCTTAAGGGACATTGAAGCAGTTATTATTTCCTCAGTTGTTCCAAACCTTATGTATTCTTTAGAACATATGGCTAGGAAATATTGTGGAGTCCGCCCTCTTGTAGTAGGTCCGGGAACTAAGACTGGCATGAATATAAAATTTGATAATCCTAAGGAAGTGGGGGCAGATAGGATTGTAAATGGGGTTGCAGCCTATGAATTATATGGAGGACCTGTAATTGTAGTGGACTTTGGTACGGCAACAACATTTTGTCATATATCTGATAAAAGTGAGTATTTAGGGGGAATAATTGCACCAGGTATAAGGTTATCAGCAGATGCCCTATTTGAAAGGGCAGCAAAATTACCTAGAATTGAACTGGTTAAACCTCCCAGAGTTATTTGTAAGAATACGATTACCAGTATGCAATCGGGTATGGTGTACGGTTACGCAGGGCTGGTAGATTCCCTTGTTGGAAGAATGAAGGAAGAAATAGGTAATAGGGATATAAAAACTGTAGCTACAGGGGGAATGGCTAGGATGATAGCCTCTGAAGCAAAGTCCATAGATATAGTGGATAGCAATCTGACCCTTGAAGGATTAAGGATCATTTATGAAAGAAACTTGGACTAGCAATTATCAAGGAGAGATTTATTTTGAAGATTGGAAATATAGATATAGAACACCCAGTATTCCTAGCACCAATGGCAGGGGTTACAGATCTGTCCTATAGAATTTTAGTTAAGGAAATGGGTTGTGGACTACTATATACAGAAATGATCAGTGCTAGGGGTTTATTTTATAATAGTGATAATACATCCAGACTTATGGATATCAGTGAAAAAGAACAACCAATCTCCTTGCAAATATTCGGATCCCAACCAGAAATAATGGGGGAGATCGCCCATAGGTTAAATAAGCTACCCTTTCAGATCTTGGATATTAATATGGGTTGCCCCACTCCTAAAATAGTAAAGAATGGTGATGGTTCAGCTTTAATGAAAAATCCAAAACTAGTGGGGGAAATAATTAAAGCAGTAGTAAAGGCGACCACAAAACCTGTAACGGTAAAAATACGAAAAGGATGGGACCAAGACCAAATAAATGGGAGAGAAATAGCCCTAATAGCCCAAGAAGCAGGGGCCAAGGCTGTTGCAATCCATGGTAGGACAAGGGAAGAGTTTTATAGTGGAAAGGCTGACTGGGATATTATTAGGGATGTAAAAAAAGAATTAAGGATACCCATAATAGGTAACGGGGATGTGGATTCTCCTGAAAGCGCTAAAAGGATGTTTGAATACACTGGCTGTGATGCCATAATGATTGGGAGGGCTGCCCAGGGTAATCCTTGGATTTTTAAAAGAATTAACCACTATTTAAATACAGGGGAATTATTAGCTGGGCCAACACCGGAAGAAATAATATCTATGATATTTAGGCATCTAGAAATGCTTATAGATTACAAAGGTGAAAAAGTGGCAATTAGGGAAATGAGAAAACATATAGCCTGGTATACAAGAGGACTGAAGAATTCTACAATACTTAGGGGAGAATTAAATCAAATAGAAGATAAGACCCAACTGATATTATTATTAGGAGAATACTTAGATTCAATAAAATAAGTTTTGAAATAATCAATAAAAGATAGTAGAATTAATAACAGGATAATCATTAGTTTTAAATTTATAAACTAGCTAATAAGATATAGGAGGCTTAGTATTTTAGAAATGCTAAATTAGGTAACATTTCTAAAACCGAGGAGGGGAAGGGATGAAAAAGGTTTTAAGTGTCAGCTTGGGTTCTTCAACAAGAAATCATAGGGTTGAGGCAGAGATTCTGGGAGAAAACTTTATAATAGAAAGACTAGGGACAGACGGAAATGTAAAAAAGGCAGTGGAAATAATTAAAAAGTATGATGGAAAGGTAGATGCCTTTGGCATGGGCGGAATCAACCTTTATCTTAAAGTAAATAGTAAAAAATATATGTTACGGTCCGCCCTACCAATTCAAAATGCTGCCCAAAAGACACCAATGGTAGATGGAACAGGTTTAAAGAACACTTTAGAAAGAATGGTTATAGATTATTTACATAGAGAAAATATTATTGATTTCAAAAATAAAAAAGTGTTGGTTACTTCAGCTATTGATAGATTTGGTTTGGCAGAAAGCTTAGAAAAGACAGGGGCAGATTGTGTGTATGGTGATGTTTTCTATGCATTAGGAATCCCTTACTTTTTACATTCTTTAACTTCATTGAATAGAATTGCCAGAACACTTTTACCTATTGTTAGACACCTTCCATTTAAGGTCTTGTATCCCACTGGTGAAAAGGAAAATGAAAAAAGTAAAGAAAATAAAACTGTTGAAAAAATATTTAAATCAGTGGATATAATAGCAGGAGATTTTCTTTATATCCAGCAATTTATGCCCGAAAGAATGGATAATAAAATAATCATTACAAATACTATAACAGAAGCAAATGTAAGGTGTTTGAAGGAAAAGGGTCTAGGTATACTTATAACTACCACACCAGAATTTAATGGTCGTTCCTTTGGCACAAATGTGATGGAGGGGGTATTAATTTCATTAGCAGGTAAAAACTATAAGGAACTCACCCAGCAGGATTATATAGATTTATTGGGGAAAACAAACTTTTTACCACGAATAATATATCTTAAGGATGAATATAAAAAGGTAGAGAAGGTATAAGAAATAAAAAGTTGGTGAAAAGGTGAATAAATTTGCGTTTATAATTCATCCTATAGAAATAGGTGATTTTCACAAAAGCCTACCAATATTAAAAAATGCACCGGACTTTTTAATATCCACAATGGGAAGATATATAAATCCTTTCAAAATTTCTGAAATTAAAGGAATCAATACTCCCAGGGGTGAGGTGGAAGGTTATTTAATAGGTCTACCATTTACATTGGAACAGATAGAAGTCTTGCCTCAGGATATTATAGTAAATAAGTATATAAGAGCTGGCAAGCTAGCCCAAGAATTAGGTGTAAATATTATTGGATTGGAACCATATTCATTTAGAATACCAGAACTTAGCCATCTAATTGGCGAAAAAATACCTCTGCCAATAACCATAGGGACCACATATTCATTATTATCCGCAATAAGTGGAATAAAGAAAGTTGTGGGATTATTGGGAAAGGACTTTAAAGAATGTGATGTATCAATTATAGGAGTTGATAACACTATAGGAGGTGCGGTGGCAAAAATTGTAGCCAAGGAAGTAAAGTATTTAACCTTGGTATCTTCCAATAAATCCTATTTGGAATCATTGGAAAAGGAAATCTTAGTAGAAACTGGCACAGCAGTACATATAACAGATAAACTGGAAAATGTCATAAAAAGCCGAGAAATACTAATAATAGCTTCAAATCAGGAATACAAAAATATAGATATAGATGAAGTTAAAGCAAATACAATTATATGTGATTTGTCTAGACCCAAAATACTTACTAGGGATTTAGAAAATAAGAGAAAGGATATATTGTTTATAGATGGTGGTTTAATTAAGTTACCTTTTGGCATTGACCTGGGTTTTGATTATGGCTATTCGCCTAATATGTGCAGTCCAGCCTTGGCTGAAACAATATTGCTTACGATAGAAGAAAAATATCAATCCTTTAGTTTAGGTCAGGTTATTGATATGGATAAGGTTAATACCATAAATAATATGGCTAAAAATAATGGTTTTACCATTGGAGGAGTAACAAATTACTACAAAGAATTACAAATTTAAGATTTAGAAAGAAGATTGTTTAAGAGTTTTTAAAACACTTCTG
>CAYMVC010000122.1:0-4539 GCA_964393755.1 uncultured Eubacteriaceae bacterium
ATTAGAATCAGTTTCATATTCTAGCCAAGCACCTCTATTGGGGATGACTTGCGCTGAATGTAGCCTTTTACCAGTCTTATCTATTGCTTCTGAATAATAAGCTCCCGGAGATCGGACCAATTGACTTACTATGACTCTTTCAGCCCCATTAATAATATAAGTACCATTATTGGTCATAAGAGGGAAATCTCCCATAAATACTTCTTGTTCCTTAACTTCACCAGTTTCCTTATTAATTAAGCGAACTTTAGCCTTTAGCGGAGCGGAGTAGGTTACATCTCTTTCCTTACTTTCCTCTTCAGAATATTTTGGATTTTCATCTAATGCATAATCAATAAATTCAAGTATGAGATTACCTGTGTAATCCTGAATAGGGGATATATCATTAAACACCTCTTTTAAACCTTCTTCTAAAAACCACCTGTTAGACTCTTTTTGTACCTCGATTAGGTTTGGCATATCCAAAACTTCATTAATTTTTGAATAGCTCATCCTTTCTCTTTTACCCACCTGTATAGGATGGACCATCCACACTCACCCCTCATTTTAAAGTAAAATAGCCAAAAGCCCCACTCTGTATTGCCCGGTGTAACCTTTGGTCCTAAATAAAAATGGCCGGTAGTTTTAAAAAACTAACCTATTGTATTATCACCAGCCATAAAAAAATTATGCAAAAATAGGTAAAAATGATTCTATCAATGCAATTTATTATATTAACATAAGATGTCAATGGTGTCAATGTTTTTTTCTAAAAACCATTTAAAAACTTTATAAAAAAATCAACACCTTGTGTATTGACCTTTTAAGACATAAGAAAGACACCCTTAAGAGAGTGTCTGCTTTTATTAATATTTAATTATTTAATTTCTACTTTTGCTCCAACTTCTTCAATCTTAGTTTTTAGTTCTTCAGCATCGTCTTTGCTTATGCCTTCCTTAACTGGCTTTGGTGCATTGTCAACTAGGTCTTTTGCTTCTTTTAGTCCTAGTCCGGTGATTTCTCTTACAACCTTAATTACCTTAATCTTTTGTGGACCAATTTCAGTTAATACTACATCAAATTCAGTTTTTTCTTCTTCAGCTTCAGCTTCTCCTGCTCCAGCTACAGGTGCAGCTACTGCCATTGGTGCAGCAGCACTAACACCAAATTCTTCTTCTAAAGCCTTTACTAATTCTGATAATTCTAAAACAGTCATATTTTTAACTTCTTCCATTAATTGAGTTACTTTTTCACTTGCCATTTTAATATATCCCTCCGTATTTTTAAATTTGATTTTATGCTTGAAGCTCTTTTTGTTCCTTGATAGCATTTAATGCAAGAGCCAATCCCCGGATATTACCTTGCAATACATTGACAAATCCTGTGATTGGTGAATTGAATCCTCCCAATACCTTTGCTATCAGTTCTTCCCTTGAAGGTAGATTTGCTAGATCCCTTACTTCTTCAATATTAATAACTTTTCCATCCACCATACCAGCTTTTATTTCTAAATTCTTATGTTTCTTGGAAAATTCATTTATAATTTTGGCTGCCCCTACTGGTTCTTCCAAGCCAAATGCCACAGCAGTAGGACCTACTAAATGTTCCAATAGACCTTCTAAGCCTGCCTCTCTTACTGCAAATCTCATCATGGTGTTTTTATAAACCTTGTAGTCTACTCCCTCTGTTCTAAATTTTGATCTAAGTTCTGTAACTTCTTCCACATTTAAACCTCGGTAGTCTACAAGTACTGCAGATTGTGCCTCTTGAAATTTATTTTTTATTTCTTCCACAAGCTGCCTTTTATCTTCAATCTTTGCCATTTAATGCTCCACCTCCCTACCTTATTTATTCAAAAGAAAAAAGCCTTCTCCGTAAACACAACGAAGATAGGCTCTATAATCATATCTAGATTCCTTCCCTCGGTAGGAAATTAAGCTCTTAGCACCTACTGTCTACGGTTTGGTTTAGCTATATTTATTTGAAACATCAAGATTATAACATGATGCTATTTGTCTGTCAAATAAGAATTATTTAGATTTTAGCAGGATTAACTTTTACCCCAGGACTCATAGTGCTTGTTACCACAACACTCCTTAAATATTGTCCTTTTGTTGCTGGTGGTCTTGCCTTAATAATAGCATTTAATAAAGTTGTAAAGTTTTCTTGAAGCTTTTCCTTTTCAAAGGAAGCCTTTCCTATTGGAACGTGGATAATATTACTTTTATCTAACCTATACTCCACCTTACCTGCCTTTATATCTTTTACAGCCTTTTCCACTTCAAAGGTTACTGTACCTGACTTTGGATTTGGCATTAAACCTTTAGGACCAAGAACTCTACCTAATCTACCTACCACACCCATCATATCTGGTGTTGCTACAACAACATCGAAATCAAACCAATTTTCTTTTTGAATCTTTTCAGTATATTCTTCTCCACCTGCATAATCAGCACCTGCTGCCTCTGCCTCTGATACTTTTTCGCCCTTTGCAAAAACCAGTACCTTTACTTCTTTACCTGTTCCATGGGGAAGTACAATAGCACCTCGTACTTGTTGGTCCGCATGTCTAGAGTCTACTCCTAGTCTTATGTGGGCTTCGATAGTTTCATCAAAGTTAGCAGTGGATAACTTTTTTACTAATTCAATGGCTTCGTTTGCTTCATATAAATTTTCCCTGTCTACCTGCTTTATATTATCTTGATACTTTTTACCTCTTTTCATCTTCTTCCTCCTTTGTGGTATTAACGGCCTTGCCTCCCACTTAATTAACTCATTATTCTTCTACTGTTATACCCATACTTCTAGCTGTACCAGCAACCATACTCATAGCTGCTTCAACAGTAGCTGCATTTAAATCCTTCATTTTTAATTCTGCAATTTCTCTAAGTTGTTCTTTTTTAACCTTTGCAACCTTTTCTCTATTAGGAACACCTGATCCAAGCTCAATTCCCACTGCCTTTTTTAATAAAACTGAAGCTGGTGGTGTCTTAGTAATAAATGTGAATGACCTGTCTGCATATACTGTTATAACAACTGGAATTATCATACCAGCCTCTTTTGCTGTCTTTTCATTAAATTCTTTGCAAAAACCCATTATATTAACACCATGTTGTCCAAGGGCTGGACCTACTGGTGGAGCTGGAGTAGCCTTGCCAGCTTGTATTTGTAATTTAATTAGTCCTACTACTTTTTTTGCCACTTTTCTGCACCTCCCTATTGGATTATCTACTACATAGTTTGTTTACATCTTTTCTATTTGGTCAAATCCCAATTCAACGGGTGTTTCTCTGCCAAACATAGAAATATTAACTTTAATCTTGTTTTTATCTAAATTTACTTCCTCAATAACTCCAGCAAAGTTTTCAAAGGGACCGGATATTACTTTCACATTGTCACCAACATAAATATCTAAAACAGGTCGTTTTTCTTGTATTCCCATACTTTTTAATTCAGCATCAGATAGGGGTACTGGTTTAGATCCAGGACCAACAAAACCGGTAACACCACGGGTATTCCTTACAATGTACCAAGATTCATCAGTCATGATCATCTTTATTATTACATAACCGGGGAATATCTTTTTCATGGTAATTTTCTTTTTACCATTTTTAATTTCCACCTGTTCCTGCATAGGTACATTTATTTCTTGTATAATATCATGCATTTCCCTGGTTTCAACCGCCGCTTCAATATTTGCTTTTACCTTATTTTCATAGCCGGAATAAGTATGGGCCACATACCACTTTACCTTGTTTTCTGTTTCCATTATAATCCCTTTCTTCTAACCAATAATCATTTTTAGCATTTTTCCAAAACCTAAGTCCATTACCCATACAATAAATGAAATCAATGCAATGGCAGTAACAACTACTGCTGTGTGCTTTAATAATTCATTTCTTGATGGCCAACTGACCTTTTTAAGTTCGTACCAAACGCCCTTAAAGAATTTAGCGATCTTCGCTCCTCTTTTTTCTTTTCTTGCTTCCTTTGCCACTGACTCCACATCCTTTTACATTACAATATGAGGATTGATTTTCCTAGAATTTAGAATGAAGTTTTATTTTGTTTCTCTGTGTATAGTATGCTTGTTACAAAACTTACAATATTTACTTAATTCTAGTCTGTCTGGATCATTTTTTTTGTTTTTCATTTTATGGTAGTTTCTCTGTTTACACTCAGTACATGCTAATGTAACTTTTACCCGCACTGACTTACACCTCCCGCTATTATCCATTTCTACATGGGATGTTATGACCTAATAATAGACATATTATACCATTTTTATCTTTTATTACTTTATAAAACTTATCACAATTTTTATTTTGTGTCAATAAAAAAGAAGGGTAGCTTTAACGCTTATAGACTATTCCTTACTATTATTACATTTAGATTGACTTATATACCTTTATAAACAGCATAGGGATATTTGCATTTGCAAACATCCCTTGTTTGAAATAGCCTAATCATTTATTCTAAAATAAGTAAATCCTTATTCGATAACGGAAGCAACAACACCTGCTCCTACTGTTCTTCCACCTTCTCGAATAGCAAATCTTA
>CAYMVC010000123.1:0-1278 GCA_964393755.1 uncultured Eubacteriaceae bacterium
ATGATAATTGTCACCCATGAAATGGCCTTTGCCCAAGAAGTTTCCGATAGGGTAGTATTTATGGATGAAGGTCAGATATTAGAAGAGGGCCCTCCGGAAAAGATATTTAAAAACCCGGATAACGAAAGAATGAAAACCTTCTTAGGCAAAATAATATAGGAATATTAAATACCCTTAGTGGAAAAGACTAGGGGTTTTTGTTATTATATAGATAACAGCTAAAGGTAAGGAGGTATTTATAATGGAGGTAAAGGACGGAATAGAAGTAAAGAGTATTGGCGATTTTGTTGAGGGGGACAGGATTCAGAATTTTTTTATAATAAAGGATATGGAAATAAAGTTAAATAAAAATAACAAACAATATATAGATCTAAATCTAGGAGATAAGACCGGTGAAGTTAACGGTAAGATTTGGGATGCTAACAATGTGGATGATAGTCTTTATAAGGAAAACCTATTGGTAAAGATTAGGGGGAGGGTGACCCAGTGGCAGAGTCAATTACAGCTAAATGTGGAGAAAATAAGACCTGCCCAGGAAAATGATGGTGTTCTTATGGGGGACTTTGTACAAAGTGCTCCCCACAATTCCCAATGGATGTATGATGAGATTTTAAAGTATCTAGAAAAAATAGACAATATGGATATAAATATAATTACCGAAACTATTTTAGAATCAAAGAAAGAAAAGTTAATGTATTACCCGGCTGCTAAAACTAACCACCACTCCATAAGGGGAGGATTATTATATCATACCCTTACTATGCTAAGGCTTGGAGAAAGGCTATTAGAGGTTTATAGCCACCTAAATAAAAACCTTCTCTATGGGGGGATAATCCTCCACGATATGGCAAAGGTGGAGGAAATGGATTCCAATGAGTTAGGTATAGTCAACGATTATAGCCTAGAAGGAAAACTTCTAGGTCATATCATTCAGGGAATAAAGGAAATTAGCAGGGTGGGGGAAGAAGTGGGTGCCAATCCAGAAATAATCATGCTACTAGAACATATGGTATTATCCCACCACTATGAACCAGAATTCGGAAGTCCTAAAAAACCCTTGATTCCTGAAGCAGAACTCCTTCACTTCATAGACTTGATAGATGCCCGTATGTATGATATAGATACAGCATTATCTACTACAGAAGAAGGGGGCTTTTCTGAAAGAATGTGGACCCTGGATAATAGAAGGTTTTACAAACCAGAAAAATTTAAATAAAACCTGGGGCATGGGGACAGGTCGGGGCAACTAATTTTCCCCTTTACATCAGAACAAGTGTT
>CAYMVC010000123.1:1288-4451 GCA_964393755.1 uncultured Eubacteriaceae bacterium
TTCTATATAATATAGTTAAATAATTATTGGTGGGTGGTCAAGATGATTGAAAAAGTTCTTTCTGACTCCTTAAGAAACCATAAAACAATAACTATTATCTATATGAAAGAATCGGGGATTGTCCAGAGAAGGATTCAGGTTACTAAGGTTGAGGGTGACTATGTCAAGGCAATAGATAAAGATAAGAACTCTTTTAGGACTTTTAAAATTTCCAATATATTATCAGCAAGGTGAAGAATTTATGGGATTCTTATGCCTTGCTTTTTTATCTTTTTGGGAAATTACCAGTCTTTTTTGATATAATAAGTTAGGAAGTACAAGTAATTGGGACAAGGGACCTGTCCCCAATGTCCCACAAGGGGGAGAAGATTTTGGCTGTTAAATATATTCTAGGAAGGGCAGGCAGAGGCAAAACGCGGAGGGTTTTTGAAGATATCAAGGCTGCCCTTACTAATACAGGGAAAGATAGGCTTATACTTATTGTTCCAGAACAATATACCCTCCAAGCAGAACGGGACTTAATTCAATATCTTCAAGTCCCTGGCATTATGAGGATCGAAGTTCTAAGCTTTACCCGACTTGCCTACCATGTTTTTAATGAAACAGGGGGCATAACAAGGGTGCCCATAGATCAGCAGGGTAAAAGCATGATGATCAGAAAGGTTATAAATGAAATTCAAGACCAATTAAAAATATATGATAAAACTGCAGGTCACCACGGTTTTATTTTAAAATTTATAGAGTTAGTTAGTTCTCTAAAGAAAAACAATGTATATCCCCAGGATTTAAAAATAACTTCAGAATCCATGAAGGACGGAATGATGAAGGAAAAACTAAGGGATATAAGAAATATATATGAAAGATTAATGGACAAGTCTCAGGTTTCCTATATGGATAGCGATGATGCCATGGAATTACTACTGGAAAATATAGACCATTCTAATTTTCTAAAATCTAGCCATATTTGGATCGATGGCTTTAGTAACTTTCCCCTTCAAGCTACAGAAATAATTCAAAAACTCATGAGGATAAGTAAAAATACTACAATAAGCCTACCTATGGATAATGATGAAACTAGTCGGGATAGGGAGGTTTTTTCCCTGTCTAAAAAAATATATAAAAGGCTTAGATTAGCCTCAAGCCAAATGAATTTAAAAGAAGAAGTAATAGATTTAAATGGTCAAGAAAACAAGTATATCAATGGAGAAATCCGTCATTTAGAAAGAGAACTTTATGCTTATCCTTATCATCCCTATAAGGAAGAAGTAGAAAATATAGAGATTTTTAAGGGTGCTAATATTTACAGTGAAATTGAATATATGGTGGCGAAAGTTGTGGAACTTGCCCGAGACCGGGCTTATAGGTGGAGGGAAATCGCTATTGTATCCAATGATATGGAGGTCTATGGAAGCATTATAAAAAGGACCTTAGAGGAATACCAAATTCCATATTTCTTGGACCAAAAAAGAAGTATAATGAATAATCCTATTATCCAATATATCCTATCTACCTTAGAAGTGCTTATCAGGGGCTATAGGTATGAAGATGTATCTAGGTTATTTAAAACTGGCTTTAGCCCCTTAACTATAGACCAATATGAAAAGCTGGAAGTCTACATCCGCCAATATGGCATAAGGGGTAAGAAATGGAAGACCCCCTTTGAATATGGTGTGGAGGAAAGGCTGGATCAATTAAATAAAAGCCGGCAAGCCTTTATCCAACCCCTATTAAAGATGGAAGAAAAAATGAGGGGAAAGAATAGTTTTGAGGAAATCACAAAAACTCTTTTTTCATATCTGGAAAAGGTGGAATTAAGGGATAGGTTAGAGGAATGGATAGGCAAGCTTAGGGACCAGGGTTTGTATGACTATGTAAATGAAAATACCCAAATTTGGAATATTGTAATGAATACTCTAGACCAATTAGTAGAAATATTAGGGGAAGAAAGGGTGGATTTAAGGGAATATTATTCAATCTTGGAATCTGGTTTTTCTTCCTATGAGATAGGGATTATACCTACAAGTCTGGACCAGGTTTTAGTAGGTCAGATTCAGCGATCTAAAAGCCAGGATATTAAGGCGCTTTTTATAGTGGGAATTAATGATGGGGTATTGCCCTCTGGTTTAGATGAAAATGATATTCTCTCCAATGAAGAAAAGGTGAGCCTTAAGGAATTTGATATAGATTTAGGATCAGACTATGAAAGCCGTTCACTCCAGGAGAGGTATTTAATATACTCATCCATGGCAAAACCCCAGGACTATTTATGGTTAAGTTATGGACTGGCTGACGGTGAGGGAAGGGCCCTCCGCCCATCTAGTATTATAGATAGGATTAAAAAAATCTTTCCATATCTAATAGAAAAAAGTGATCTTATAGAGAATCTAGATATACAAAAAAGTCTTATATCCACTCCCCAGGGCACCTTTAAACACCTGGTGGAAAACTTAAGAGTGGTAGCAGATGGTAGTAATATCTATGATTTTTGGTGGGATGTTTATAGGTGGTTTTACCAAGAGGACCAATGGAAAGCCACTCGGGAGAATATAATTGAAGGACTTTTCCATAAAAATCAGGTAGGAGATGTGGCAACTGATCAGACCAAATACATGTATAGGTATCCAATACATTCTAGTGTATCCAGGTTAGAGGGTTTTGTCTCTTGCCCCTTTGCCCACTTTATAAAATATGGTCTTAGACCCAGAGAAGTAAAGGAATATAAGGTGGAAGCCCCAGATATGGGCTTATTACTCCATGAATCCATATCAAGTTTTACTGATAAACTTAGAAAAGAGAATTTGAATTGGGAAGAAGTTGACAGGGAAAGGGCCTACAAAATCATGGACCAGGTAGTGGATGAGATGGCACCTGGCTACGGTGGGGGTGTGTTTGACAGTAGCCATCGTTATAAATATTTAGTAAAAAGACTTAAAAGGATTAGTAGAAGGGCAATTTGGACCCTAACCTCCCATCTAAAGCAAGGAGATTTTAGGCTTTTAGATCATGAAATAGCCTTTGGGAAAGATTCTACCTTTCCTGCCTTAGAAATAGACTTATCAGACGGTAGCAAGGTATTCTTAGAGGGTAGGATAGATAGGGTGGACATTTTAGAGGGTGATCAAGGGGATTTTGTAAAGATTATAGACTACAAATCAGGGAATAA
>CAYMVC010000124.1:0-4445 GCA_964393755.1 uncultured Eubacteriaceae bacterium
ACTTTTTATATTATGGGCATAGTTATTCTTTACTAATTCTTTCATAACAAAGGGTTTGAAAAGCTCTATTGCCATTTCCTTTGGTAGTCCACATTGGTACATCTTTAGTTCAGGACCCACCACAATAACTGAACGGCCAGAATAGTCTACCCTTTTACCTAATAGGTTTTGTCGGAAACGTCCCTGTTTACCTTTCAGCATGTCTGATAAGGATTTTAATGGTCTATTTCCTGGACCGGTGACAGGTCGTCCCCTTCGTCCATTATCAATTAGGGCATCTACTGCCTCTTGTAACATTCTTTTTTCATTTCTAACGATTATATCCGGTGCTTCTAAATCTAGAAGCCTTTTTAACCTATTATTTCTATTTATTACCCTTCTATATAGGTCATTTAAATCTGAAGTGGCAAAACGACCTCCATCCAATTGGACCATTGGTCTTAGTTCTGGTGGTATGACTGGAATCACATCTAAAATCATCCATTCAGGTCTATTTCCAGACTTTCTAAATGCCTCTACAGCCTCTAATCTTCTTACTGTCCTTATTCTTTTTTGACCCTTGCTGGTTTTTAAGTCTTCCCTTAGTTCCTTAGAAAGATCATCCAGGTCAATGGATGCTAAAACTTCTTTTATGGCTTCAGCTCCCATACCCACTCGGAATTGGTTGCCGTATAAATCCACATTTTCCCTATACTCATTTTCGTTGAGTAGTTGCCTTTCTAATAAAGGTGTATCTCCTTTATCTATGACTATATAGGATGCAAAGTACAAAATCTTTTCCAGTGATCGGGGGGACATATCTAGAATAAGTCCCATCCTGCTGGGGATCCCCTTAAAGTACCATATATGGGATACGGGGGTAGCCAATTCTATATGACCCATTCTTTCTCTTCTAACCTTTGATCTGGTTACTTCCACTCCACAACGATCACATACAATCCCCTTATATCTTACCCTTTTATATTTTCCGCAATGACATTCCCAGTCTTTTTGGGGTCCAAAAATCTTTTCGCAGAATAAGCCTTCCTTCTCTGGTTTCAGAGTTCGATAATTTATAGTTTCTGGTTTTTTTACCTCTCCCCTTGACCATTCTCTAATCTTTTCTGGTGAAGCCAAGCCAATTCGTATAGATTCAAATTTGTTCAATTCTTGCAAGGAGTTTCTCTCCCTTCTTTAATCCGATATTTTTATTTACTTTAGTATTTCCTGTGCTTTTAGATGTCCCCGTTTAATTGGTCATCATCTTCTATATCTAAATCTATATCATCTGTTTCATCCTCTGTGTCAGGTAGGTCTATTAAAATATCATCAATATCAAAGTCATCATCTTCCTCTTGGTCTGAATATTGGTTGTCATCATCTTCCTCTTCTTCTATTATAGTTTTTTCTGAAGTTTCATCTTCTGTCCCTTCAATATTCACCTCAAGGTCATGGTCTTCTATATCATCATCTTCTTCTTTAATTTCTACCTCAGTCTGTCCTGATAATACCCTCACATCTAAGGATAAACTTTGTAACTCCTTTATAAGAACCTTAAAGGATTCTGGAATACCTGGTTCAGGTATGTTTTCACCCTTTACTATTGCTTCATAGGTTTTTACCCGTCCCACCACATCATCAGATTTTACAGTTAGTATTTCCTGTAGGGTGTGGGCTGCTCCATATGCTTCCAGTGCCCAAACTTCCATTTCACCAAATCTTTGACCACCAAATTGTGCCTTACCACCCAATGGTTGTTGGGTTACCAGTGAATATGGTCCTGTTGAACGGGCATGGATTTTATCATCAACTAAGTGAGCCAGCTTAAGGTAATACATATAACCTACTGTAACTTTTTGATCAAAGGGTTCTCCGGTCCTGCCATCATAGAGTTGTATTTTCCCATCCCTATTAAATCCGGCGTCTTCTAAGGTATCCATTATATCTTCTTCATTGGCACCATCAAATACCGGTGTGGCAATATGCCAACCAAGGGTATTTGCTGCTAACCCTAAGTGTACTTCCAATATCTGACCTATATTCATTCGGGAGGGTACTCCCAATGGGTTTAAACAAATCTCTAACGGTGTTCCATCTGGTAGGAAGGGCATATCTTCCTCTGGTAATATTCTAGAAATAACACCCTTATTACCATGGCGGCCGGCCATTTTATCTCCAACTGAAATCTTTCTCTTTTGAGCAATGTATACTCGAACTAATTGATTTACTCCTGGAGGTAATTCGTCACCATTTTCTCTGGTAAACACCTTAACATCCACAATTATCCCTGACTGACCGTGGGGTACTCTTAAGGAAGTATCCCTGACCTCCCTAGCTTTTTCACCGAAAATGGCCCTTAGTAATCTTTCTTCTGCAGTAAGTTCGGTTTCTCCCTTTGGTGTAACCTTGCCCACAAGTATATCGTTAGACCTTACCTCGGCTCCTATTCTTATTATTCCTCTTTCATCTAGGTCCTTTAAGGCTTCTTCCCCCACATTAGGTATATCTCGAGTTATTTCCTCCGGTCCTAACTTAGTGTCCCTTGCTTCTGATTCATATTCCTCTATATGAATTGAAGTATATACATCATCTTTTACAAGTTTTTCACTTATTAAAATAGCATCCTCATAGTTGTAGCCTTCCCAGGTCATAAATCCAACAAGGACATTTTTACCCAGGGCTATTTCTCCTAAACTAGTGGATGGACCATCTGCAATAATATCTCCTTTCTTAACCTTTTCCCCTTTTTCAACAATTGGTCGTTGATTTATGCATGTTCCCTGATTGGAACGAGAAAATTTAAGGAGGGAATATCTTTCTCTTTGGTCGTCCCTATCTCTTCTAATAATTATTTTGTCTGCTGTAACTTTTTCTACCACACCATCTGATTCTGCTACTATACATACACCTGAATCTATAGCAGCCTTATGCTCAATTCCAGTCCCAACTATTGGCGCCTCAGGTTTTATTAGGGGAACTGCCTGACGTTGCATATTGGCTCCCATCAAGGCCCTATTGGCATCATCATTTTCTAGAAAAGGTATCATGGCTGTAGCAACAGAAACAATTTGTTTTGGAGATATATCCATAAAATCTATTTCGCTAAGTGGAACCACTTGAACATCCCTATTGACTCCTGTTCTAACTTCTACCCTTTTGTCCAAAAAGCGACTTTCTTCATCTAAGGGCTCATTTGCTTGGGCAATAGTATAGTGACCTTCTTCGTCTGCAGATAAATAAACTATTTCATCTGTTACTATTCCCCTATTAGAATCCACCTTCCTATAAGGGGATTCTATAAAACCATATTCATTGATTCTGGCATAGGTGGATAGGGAACCGATAAGACCAATGTTTGGTCCCTCTGGGGTTTCAATAGGACACATTCTTCCGTAGTGGGAGTTGTGAACGTCCCGAACTTCAAATCCTGCCCTTTCCCTACTAAGTCCACCAGGTCCTAATGCAGATAATCTTCTTTTATGGGTTAGTTCTGCCAAAGGATTTGTTTGGTCCATAAATTGTGAAAGCTGAGAACTTCCAAAAAACTCCTTCATGGCAGCTACAACAGGTCTAATGTTTATTAAGGCTTGGGGAGTAATTACTTCTATATCTTGAATAGTCATTCTTTCTTTTACTACCCTTTCCATACGAGAAAGACCTATTCTAAATTGGTTTTGTAATAACTCTCCAACTGCCCTTAATCTTCTATTGCCTAAATGGTCTATATCATCTATGTTTCCCACATCATAACTTAAACCTATATTATAGTTAATTGAAGCCATCATATCCGAAACAATAATGTGTTTTGGTACAAGTTCATCCATTCTTTCCCTTAAAGCCTCTTTTATTTCTTCTTCCTTATCATAGGACTTTAAGATTTCCTGTAATACAGAATAATTAACTAATTCGTGGATTTTAAGATCCTCTAAATAATAGGGCAGATCCTGCTTGTGTATATCTACGAAGCCATTCCCTAAAACCTTCACAACCCTATCTTCAAATTTTATGTTAACACTATTCACACCAGCATTTTGAATTTCCCATGCCTTTTCCCTGGTAATAATGTTGTCCTTTTCCACCATTACTTCGCCTGTATCAGTATCAATAATGTTTTCTGCTGCTTTTTTACCAACAATTCTATTAGCTAAGGCAAGCTTTTTATTGAGTTTGTGCCTTCCAACCTTGGCCAGGTCATATCTTTTGGGGTCAAAAAACATTGAATTTAATAGTGACTGGGCGCTTTCTACTGTAGGCGGTTCTCCCGGCCTCAATCTCTTATATACCTCTAATAAGCCCTCCTCATGGCTTTTGCTTGTATCCTTATCAAAGGTGCTAGATAGTTTTGGGTCTTCTCCAAGAAGTTCTATTATTTCCTGGTCTGTTCCAAAGCCCATAGCCCTTACGAATACTGTAATAGGAAGTTTTCTAGTCCTATCTATTCGAATATATATAATGTCATTAGAATC
>CAYMVC010000125.1:0-4391 GCA_964393755.1 uncultured Eubacteriaceae bacterium
TGATGATGATGTGACCGAGCAGTGTTTAATCTTGGGGCATGTCGAAACAGGCTAGATGGTGGCAGGAATGGAAGCAAATTTGGATTCCAAAAAAGGAGGAAGCTATGAATAATAGAAATAAGTCCACTAAATGGTGGCAGTATATAATTGCGATTTTATCACTAATAGTAATAATATTTATCGCATTTATGTTATTTAGATGGATATGGCACCTGTTTAATAGCCTGCAAAAGGAAGTTGCTGCAGCTATAGTGGCTGGTGCAACTACAATTATTGTATCTGTACTATCAATAAACTTTGCAAGGTTTTACGAAAGAAAACGTATTATAGAACAAGAACTAAGGGAAAAGAAAATTCCTATGTATAATGAATTTGTAGAATTTTGGTTTAAAATTCTTATGTCTGATAAAATTAAGGATAAAAAATTATCGGAAAGTGATATGATGAACTTTTTCATTCAATTTACACAAGAATTAATGGTTTGGGGATCAGATGAGGTTCTTAGATCATGGTCACATTACAGAAGATTATATGTAGACAATCAGTTAGAGATAGATAGCTTTAAAGCTATGTTAGAATTTGAAAAATTATTATTTGCTATTAGAAAGGATACTGGGCATAAGAATAAGGGTGTTAAACAAGGTGATCTATTGGGGCTTTTTGTAAACGATATCCATAATTACCTGGGCTAAATTTACAAAGTTAGGGATTTCACATACCTATTAATATATATGTTAGTTTTATTTGCCTAGTCCAGTATTGCCACGGGAAGGAAATGTTTTTTGGCAGTTTCTTATTACAATATCACAATCTATTAATGGATTAATAAAATTTCTAAAGATAACGATGCTAATTTAACTGTTATTGTCCCAAAACCCACCCTCCAAGCCTTTAATCTTTTCCAAAATCCCTTTTTTATTGTATAATTTAATTAGTCTAGTCCTATTACCAATGTAATTTATTGCAAAATATAATATAATAAGACTAATAACTACATTAGGATTAGTAAACAAGCAAGAGGTGGATAAAATGGACAAGTTAACATATAGTGCAGGTGCAGTTAGTAAAGGCTTTTGGTTTGAAGAATTTAAAAAGTATATTCAATTCCTTAATGAAGGGAAAACTCCTAGGGAAATAAGGAATCTACAAGAAAATGATAATGTATTCTTAGCCCCTTCCCCTTCTTATGGTAAAAGAATGATTGGCGAAATATCCAAGAGGATAAAAGCCCTTCCTAAGGAAATCCTAGACTTATTTTTACATATAAATATTTCTGACCAAAAATTAATAAACCTATTGGGAATTATGATTACCGATAGATTGTTTTTTGAATTTATCTACCAGGTATATAGAGAAGATATTATTATAGGAAGAAAGCATTTTGAGGACTCTAATAGCCGTGTTTTCTTTAAGAACAAATCTGAAGAATCAGAAAAAGTGGCAGAATACACTGACCAGACCAAGAGGAGACTGGCAGGGGCCTATAAGACTTACTTAAGAGAAGCAGGACTAATAATAGATGATGGAGAATCTACCCTATATAATAAGCCTATTATAGACTTACAGTTAGAGGAATATTTAGAAAAACCAGAATTATACCCATACCTTAAGGCTTTAACAGGGAGGAAATAATGAAAACCATAGAAGAGAAATTGGATCTCATTGAAATGGCTATAAACAAGGAAGACTTCAGAAAGAACAAGGGCTTGGGAAATGAAATAGGCTACTATGTTTTTGACTATGAACCAACAGAGGAACTAAAGGTAAGAAACCATATAAAATATTTAAAGAAAAAAAACAATCCAAATATTACAGGATATGAACTTATCATATTCGATTTATACGACTTGATGCTAGATTTCATAGAAGAGGAGGGACTATACCAGGCGTGTATCCAAATGGAAGAGGAATATGGGCTCCCCTACCTGGTACAATCTATAATTGAATTACTGAAGATAGGAAAGTCCCAAAACTCCTTTATAAAATACATAGAGGACCATACACCAGAAAATGCCATTGTATTTATTATAGGGGTGGGCAAGGTATTCCCCTTTGTCCGTTCTCACAATATCCTCAATGAACTCCACCAGGTATTTGACAGGGTGCCAGTAGTATTATTTTATCCTGGCCAATACGATGGCCAAAAGTTAATATTGTTTTCCGAATTTAAAGATGACCACTATTACAGGGCCTTTCCCCTAATAAAATAACGGAGGGATTTTTATGCTTATTAAAGATATGTTTGTCAAGCCAATAGATAGGGACATAAAAGGAGTAGTTAAGGTAGGTCAAGATGATAAAAAGGTAATACAGCAAGAACTGGAAGAATATGTGGTGACCAAGGAGCTGGTAAATCACTTCAGGGACTTTTTCACAGCCTATAAAAAAGGTATCCATCATCGGACTGATAAAATTGGAGTATGGATATCAGGCTATTTTGGCAGTGGTAAATCCCATTTTTTAAAAATCCTATCCTACATTCTTAGCAATACCCAAGTAGAGGGTAAAAAGGCTATAGATTATTTTAAGGATAATGAAAAGATAAAATCTGCTATGATATTTGAGGATATGAAGTTAGCAGCATCCTTTCCCACCGATGTCATATTATTCAATATAGATGCAAAAAGTGAAACATCCGGTAAAAAAGATAAAGAGACTATATTAAATGTCTTTTTAAAGGTCTTTAATGAAAATCTAGGTTATAGCACCAATCCCTATGTAGCAGATTTAGAAAGACAACTAGCTGAAGATAATCGCTACCAGGACTTTCAAGAAAGGTATTTGGAAATCACAGGGGAAGAATGGTTAGGATCTCGCCACAAGTTCAACTTCTTTAAGGACAGGGTAGTCAAAACCGTGGTAGCTATGGATTATATGGCACTCGAAACCGCCAATGACTGGGTAAGAAGCACTATAAACCCCTATGAGATAAGTATAGAAGAGTTTGCCCAATTGGTTAGAAAACATATAAATTCCCAGGCTAGGGACCATAGATTAATATTCCTAGTTGATGAAATAGGTCAATACATAGGAAGTAATTCAGACTTAATGCTAAACCTTCAAACCATCACAGAAGAATTAGGAAGACTTTGTGAAGGAAAGGCATGGATAGCAGTTACCTCCCAACAAGATATAGATTCAGTAATTAAAGTAATGGCAAAGGACTTTTCTAAAATTCAGGGTAGATTTGACACTAGACTCAGTCTAACTTCAGCAAATGTAGATGAAGTTATCAAACTTAGAATACTAGAAAAAGAGCAACCAGCCCAGGAAACCCTATCCATAATATATGACAATAAAGAAACCATAATAAAAAACCTAATAATATTTAATGATTCAGTAGAAAAGAAACTCTATAAGGATAAGAAGGATTTCTGCCAGGTATACCCTTTTATACCCTATCAATTCAATGTCCTAGCCAGTGTCCTGACTTCTGTAAGACGTCATAGCTCTACAGGCAAGCACCTATCAGAAGGGGAACGGTCTATGCTGGCACTATTTAAGGAAAGTGCCGAAGCAATTATGTATGAGGATGATGGAGCCCTGGTGCCCTTTAATATATTTTATAATGCCCTAAAAAAGTTTCTGGACCACAGTCATTCAGTAGTTATTAGCCGGGCCCTAGGTAATAATTATATAAATCCAAATAATGAAGAAGATAACTTCAATGTAAATGTACTAAAAACCCTCTTTATGATTAAATACATAAATGAAGTGGAAGCCAATTTAGAGAATATAACTACCCTAATGGTGAGCCATATAGATCAGGACAGAAGGCTCCTAAAAGAAAGGGTAGAAAATGCCTTAGATATATTGATGAATCAAATGCTTGTTCAAAAGGATGGGGATATATATATTTTCCTCACAGATGAGGAGCAGGAGATTAACAGGGATATAGAAAATCAAGATATAGAAAGCCAAGACCTTACCAGAAAGGTATCAGAAATTATATTTGCAGATATATTCTTTGAAGATAAGATAAAGGCACCAGGATATCAAAATAAAAACCCCCTAGGTTTTAATAGGGGGGTGGATGAACTTCCCTATAAGGCAAACCAGTCCTTTGATTTTGGAGTAAAAGTAATTACCCCCATGTCAGGACTAAATGGTCAGGGAAGGGACCTTAGGATGCTAAGTAGTGCAGCCCAAGATGTGTATGTGGACCTGCCAAATGATGGGGATTTTTTACAGGAATTAAGGACAGCTATGAAAATAGAAAAGTTTTTAAACTCTCCATCCGCATATAAATTACCTAAGCTTAAGAACATAAAGAATATTAAAAGAGATGAAATGAAAAAACATAATGACAGGGCAAAACTATTCCTACAAGAATCCCTAAAAGCAGCCAAGTTCTATGTGAACGGAGACTTACTGGATTTGGCTACAAAGGA
>CAYMVC010000126.1:0-4326 GCA_964393755.1 uncultured Eubacteriaceae bacterium
TAATATCCAGGCTGGGAATAATCATAATCCTTTAATCTTGTATTCTTTCTTTTGGCTAGTACATTCATTTCAATTCTCCATTATTAATATTTAGTTTAGTTCACCTTTTTCCCCTAATGCTCACTTTATAAATTATACAGCCATGGCATTATTATAAAGCCCCTCCCCCAACCCTTCAATCCATATTCATATTTATTAATTGGCTTCCGTCCTTAGAAACTCTTTTTAAGCCGTAGGGTTCTGTCCCATGTAATACATTATAAAAAACCCATTCTTCCGTTAAACATAATCCATAATCTAGGTAACTCTCGTTATCAAACACTTTTAAGTTCTTTCCGTCTATATCCACCCTGTAAAGTCCTTTAGATTCAAAGAAACCCTTTTCCTGCTCTTCCTTTAATGTGTAAAATATGTAGTCATTATCCTTTACATAATTAAATATTCTTTTATCAGATAGGCTTTCTATACTACCATCCTCTAATTTTAACCTAGATAATTCATCCTTATCAAAATCCAAGTAATATATGTATTCATTATCTATAACCATTTGCCTAGCCTTTACATTGGCTATAAGTTCCTTTCCACTACCATCAAGGTTCATACTTTCCAAGAAACCTTGACCCTTTTCCTGGTAACTATAATATACTTTGTCCCCATATATAACCATATAAATAACTTCTTTATCAAGGATAACTTCTTTATTTTGACCATTTACATCCATCTTGTAAGGTTTATAATTATCATCAAGGTTAATAAAATAAATCCAATTTCCCAAAACCTGCATATGGTATGAATATCCCCTAAAAATTGTTTCTATGGAGCCATCCATAACATCTAACCTATTGATTCTATTTGACTGCCTATAAAAAACCCAATTTTCTACTACATTTATGGTGTCTCTTCCAGGATTAATAGGCTCCCCAGATACAAGCTTCTCATTGTTAAAATTTTTATCTGACTGAAATATCTGCATTCCCTTAACATAATAATAGTAATCATTGGTCTCTGCCACCAAACCATTATTATTTGCATTATTTATTGTGTTCCCCATTAATGAATTATCCTGAATGTTTATTACTTCCACCCTACTTAATTGATAATTGTGATATTTTTCTTTAAGGTACTTAACAACATTTTCTTCCCCTCCAAATGTTGTTATCAAAAAAAGAAGTAAGGGGATAATAATATAAGTAATAATCTTTTTAAAACTCAATTTACCCTTCATTAAATAAGCCCCCCAATACTTATTTGGGGCCAGGCTTGAATAATTTACTTATTCAAATCTGACCC
Organism: uncultured Eubacteriaceae bacterium; assembly: GCA_964393755.1. Lineage (GTDB taxonomy): Bacteria > Bacillota > Clostridia > Eubacteriales > Garciellaceae > DUPX01. Next base: position 1,291 of record CAYMVC010000126.1, read on the forward strand.
CATTAGAATGTCCTGTGGAAACATTTTATTTTATTAAATTCGTTGTAGCCAATTCAACTATATTTCCCTTCGACCCTCCAGAGCCTTTATTAGTGTGATTTCGTCAGTATATTCTAGGTCTCCCCCGATAGGGATGCCGGAGGCAAGTCTAGTTACTTTGATACCTAAGGGCTTTACCAGTTTACCTATATACATGGCAGTTGCTTCCCCCTCTATGGTAGGGTTGGTGGCAAGGATTATCTCCTCCACCTTAGTATTTTGCAACCTGGTAAGTAATTCCTTGATATATATTTCATTGGGACCTATACCCTCCATTGGGGATATTGCTCCATGGAGTACATGGTATTTACCTTTAAACTCCCTGGTCTTTTCTATAGCAAAAATATCTCTGGGCACTTGGACCACACAGAGAGTTTTATCATCCCTTTTTGGGTCACTACAGATAGCACAGGGGTCTGTATCGGTGATATTATAACAAATGGAGCAATGTTTTATCTTTTCCTTTGCCTCAATAATTGCCTCTGATAAGTTGTAGGCATTTTCCCTGGACCCATTCAATATATGAAAAGCCAGTCTTTGGGCTGTCTTATTTCCTACCCCCGGCAATTTATTAAATTCTTCAATTAGTTTTGCAATTGGTGCTGCATAAAATGACATTTCTTCACCTCAAGCCTAAGTATACAACTAAAATCCTGGTAGGTTCATTCCACCTGTTACCTTACCCATTTCCTTAGATGCCAGTTCATCTACCATCCTTAAAGCCTCATTGGTGGCAGCTAATACTAAATCCTCTAGCATTTCAACATCATCAGGATCTACTGCTTCTGGATCTATGGTTACTGATTTTATAACCCTTTTACCAGTTGCTACTACTGTGACTACCCCTCCACCTACACTGGCTTCCACTTCTTTTTCCTCTAAATCTGCCTGAACCCTTTCCATATCTTTCTGCATTTTTTGTACCTGCTTCATCATGTTATTCATATTTCCCATGCCGCCCCCTCCTGGGAACCTTCCTCTTGCCATATTTATTCCTCCTCGTATTTTTATATTAATATTTATATATTATTTCCTAATCTTCCTCATTGTCTACTACTTCAACCACATCTTGGCCAAATATATCTATTGCAGATTGGATTGGGTCATCCTCCTGGTCTAAGAATAATTGGGACTTCATCACACACTCCACCTTTAATAAGGAACCCATTACACCGGAAATTATTCTTTCTAATAATTCAATATTGTCTTTTTCCGACAGCTTTGCCTGGTGAAATCCTAGATCAAAGGAAATCGTAAGTCTGTTTTGATTAAATTGTGCCAATTGACCTTCCTTCAATAGGGCCTCCACCTGAACTTTCTCCCTCTTTACTTCTCTAAGTATATCCTCCCATTTAGCCTTTATATCCCTTAGACTTAAATCCTTATTTATGGTGGTTATTGGGCTCTTAGCTTTTTCATCTGCTTTTACAGGCTGCTTAGGGACAGACTTCCTAGCTTTTATTAGGGGAGGAGTGGTCTTAACCTCTCTTTGTACTGGTTTATAGTCCTTGATTTCCCCTTCCAATAGCTCAATCCTATTAATAAGTTCCTCTAAACTATTTTCCCCTGGACTTTTGCATAATTTTATTAATTCCATTTCCAAAATAATCATGGGCTGGCTAGAATACCTTATAGTATTTTCCACTTCACTTAAATTACCAATATAGGAAAACAACTTCTCTTCACTGGACTTTTTCCCCTGGTCTACCAATCTTCCAATTTGTTCTAAGGGTAATTCTAAAACATCTTGGGCTTGGGGAAGGGTCTTAGCCATGAGGATATTTCGAAAATGCCCCACCAATTGTTTTGCCATCTGGATTATATCCTTACCCCCATCAATTACCTGGTGGAATAATTCCATAGTATTATAAATATCTCCTTCAATAATGCTTTGGGATATTTGGTATAACCACTCATCGGAAACTAAGCCCAGGATATCTACAATATCATGGTAGGTAACTTCCTGGTCATCCTTACTTAGAGAAAGACATTGGTCTAAAATACTTAGGCCATCCCTTAAGGCGCCACCTGCATTATTTGCTATTAATTCTAATGCCTCCCTCTCAATAGGAATATCCATTTCACTGCAAATATAAGCCATTCTGTCCACCATATCCTTAACAGATACCCTCTTAAAATCAAATCTTTGGCATCTGGATAAAATAGTGGCAGGAAGTTTTTGAACTTCTGTTGTTGCTAAAATAAATATTACATGTTCTGGAGGTTCCTCCAAGGTCTTTAATAGGGCATTAAAGGCACCCTGGGATAACATATGTACCTCATCAATAATATATACTTTATACTTACCCAGTGAAGGAGGATATTTTACTTTTTCACGGAGTTCCCTGATTTCATCTACACCGTTATTTGAAGCAGCATCAATTTCCAATATATCTAGGACCCTGGAAGATTCTATTTCCTGGCATATATCGCAGGTCTCACAGGGCTCACCACTATCATTATTAGGGCAATTTACAGCCTTGGCAAAAATTTTTGCCATTGTTGTTTTCCCAGTACCCCTAGTTCCGGTAAAAAGATAGGCATGGACAATTCTATTATTAATTATTTGGTTACTTAGTGTAGTTGTTATGTGGTCCTGACCCACTACATCCTTAAATTGTTTTGGTCGCCATCTCCTATATAAAGCTATATAGCCCATATCCTTCCTCCCAATACTATCCTTTGTAAATATAATTAATTATATCATAATTTATTAGTATATGGTAAAAACCCCATCTACCCGATTTAATAAAAAAAAATAGAGTCTCCTCTATTCTGAAAAGTATTTTTAAAAGATCGTGCACCTATCCTTGCCTATCACTTCCCGGACGTTACCTCGGCAGTTAGCTCAAACCAGGCTTGCCTACGGCACACGGAAGGGTCCACTTACCGCTGCTTCCTTCCAGACCTGACGGAGTTCATGAATTTCCGTTGCGTAGGACCCAATCGTCAACACCACTTACCAAGGGCAGACTCCACAAAGCAATAGTCTCAAAT
>CAYMVC010000127.1:0-675 GCA_964393755.1 uncultured Eubacteriaceae bacterium
CGGAATGTGCCGTAACACGATGCAAAAGCTTCCGTTTTGCCACTTCCAATGATAGATACGACGTAAAAGACTTGCTGGTGCTTGCCGAGACAAGCGATAGTGAAAACCCCATCGACGAGGACAGTTTTTATGTGGTATCACCAGCCGGAGCCATCGGTTTATGGGAGGACGGCGAGGACGTTGACTGGCTGTTTCTGACAGGCTCCATTACAGATGAAGATTTACCCACCACCCTTCAGACGGCTTCGCAAATCAAATTTTGCTTTAAATGTGGAAAGGAAGTTATTCCAGATGCTCGTTTTTGTGGAGCCTGCGGCGCAAAACTTAAATAGAAACATGGAGGAACTATTATAGATCAGAATAAAAGACTGTGAAATAGTTTGTGTATGAAAGTCCTCCAAGTTAAGTTATTTTTATTTAACTTAACTTGGAGGACTTTCTAATGGCAAGAAAAATACCAGAAATTATTAAACCTAATAAGAGAGAAATAACAACAAGAGATATTTCAAGTTATATACAGGAGATCTATGGCTATGGACTGTCAGAATCAATGGTAACAAGGATACTAATAAGATACTAACCACTATAGAAGAGTGGAGATAAAGGTCCCTAGAACAGGTGTATCCCTTCGTATTTATGGACGCTATACACTACAAGATAAGGGATAACGGTCAA
>CAYMVC010000127.1:685-4215 GCA_964393755.1 uncultured Eubacteriaceae bacterium
TTCATTACAATGTTAGAGATAATGGAATTGATATTAAGCATAAGGGAGTGTGGGTAGGGATTCCTAGGTGGGCTGGCATAAAAATTAGCCACTATAAACTTTTCTACTTATACAATTGTCCTATTTCCTTGACCCTTTCCTTCATCTTTTCCCTCAAACTATCAGGAGATATAATCTTTACCTTATTTCCAAAGATGGAAATCCACCCTAAAAATGTATCTGAAACTATAACATTAGTAATAATACAAAAACAATTCTCCTGTCTGTCACATATGGTTACATTTTTACCAAAACGATCTATAACCACATTTATCAATGAACTGTCAAATTGCAACTTCACACTTTCTTCCTTACCAGAAAACATATTGAAAATTTTATTTGAATAATCTGCAATATTAAAATCCCTATATTCTTCAATAATCTTTCTATTTTCATTGGTAATTATTATATCCTTCATCCTATCTACCCTAAAATTACTGATATCATCATATCTAGGATAATAGGCAATAAGATAGTAATTATCATCAGACCAACTGAGGGCATAGGGACTGGCATCATAGTATTGACCATTTCGCCTAAATCTTAGCCTTTTATCTATGGTATATTCAAAATATTTAAATCTTATTTGTTTATTTTTTTGGATGGCATTGTGAATAGCATCCACATTATAGTAGATACTTTCATTCATAGTCTTTATCCTATCTGCCACCACCACATTGCGGTTTAAGGATTTTCTTTCATATTTGCTACACATCTTCCCAATTTTTTTAATTAATTCCCTGCTCTTTTTATAGGTGATAAATTTTGATGATTGGACAGCATCCACCAATAGCTTTAATTCTGCTAATTCAAAGTCTCTAGTCCCAATATAGTATTTATTGGCCCTTTCCTTTTCACAGATAATATCTAAACCAAATTGTCTTAATAACTCAATATCCCAATATATGGCCTTTCTCTCCGCTAGGATGCCATAAGTTTCCAACCGGTCAATAATTTCATTGACTGTTATCTTATGGTCCCAATCGGTGTTCTCCCATAAAATCTTATATATATAAAGGAGTTTAAGTTTTCTGCTAGGAATCATTATATCACCCCCCCGATCTTATATTATTAATTCTATACCGGGTGATAAAATCCTTTATTCCATGATTTCAATTTCAGTAACACATTCCCTCTTTATCTTTTCTACTAGAAATTCCAATCCATTTATGACATTTGGCCTGATATCTCCACCTATTAGTATATACATGATATCATCGCCCAGTTCTAATTGTCCTTCATTAAGCCAAACCTTGGTATAAAAAATTCCATCCATTTCATAGGTTTTCTTAATTGCATCATCAACTTTCTCTTTATCATAGGAAAAGTCCATCCCCTTTACCATAGACCCATCGTCAATTCCTTGCCGTACCTTAGCCCTTGGACTTTGCCTTACAACACCATTATGGATTAAAAACATACCTACCTTTAGAGCCTCTTCACTGCCTTTTGCTTCCTTAAGCCATTCTTCCATTGATGGGGGTGTTTTTTTCATTTTACCCTACCTCCTTGATTTATCGTCTTTTATAGAAATCAACTGCTATTTGAGTCCTGTCCCTTAGGTCCAGTTTTTCTAAAATTAAACTTATATAATTTCTGATAGTACCTTGGCTTAAATAAAGTTTCTCTGAAATCTCCTTATTGGAAAGCCCCTCTGCTATTTTTAATATTATAGTATATTCCTTGTCTGTAATATCCTTTTCCTTATAAGATATTTTTCTAGATTTGTAATTCATAAGGTTGGGGATTTTAGTAATAATCTCATTGCCGTATACATTTTGCCCGGAGTCTATAGCCTTTATGGCAGGCACTATACTATTAAAGTCCTGTTTTAACATATAGCCCTTTGCACCTATATTTAAAGCCTTAGTTATGTAGTCATCCTCTAGAAATGTTGTTAGGTAGAGTATTTTAGCCTCTGGATATTTTTTTAATATCTTTTCTCCTGCTTCCAATCCAGACATTTGGGTCATACGGATATCCATGATCAATACATCCGGAATATATTGCTCATAGGACCCAATAGCTGCTTCACCACTGTTTTCTGTGGCTACAACTATAATATCACCCTCTGCTTCTAATATGACTTTTAAAGAAGAGCAAACTATATTATCATCGTCTACAATTATAACTTTCATATTCTTTATCCCTCCTAACCATTAGTAATTGGCATGGTAATAAAAATCTTAAAGCCTTGTTCTGCGGAAAATTTGGCAATTCCCTCGAAGGCCTGCACCCTTTCCATTATATTTCTTAATCCCATTCCCGTGTTTTTTGAAATACTTTTATTTATTTCTTCTATTTTCTTTTTATCTATCTTGGATAATTTGCCGTTATCATAAATTATTAATTGATACATTATAGGATGTTCCATAAGTATAATGGAAACATTTGTAGCATTAGAATGTTTCATTATATTTGCCAAACCTTCCTTTATTGTGGATATGAAGAAGTGCTTTAGGTTAAAATCCGGTGAGTTTTGTATATTATAATCAAAGCTTATGGAGCAAAATGTAAAGTCCTTTATAAGACTATTTATTTCCGAATATAAGTCTATTGACTGATCATGAAGATTATGGATACTAGCCCGTATATTGTCCATTCCCTCTGATAGTGAATCTTTAACCATTTCTAACTCTTTTTTAATCCTTTGGTCTTTACTAATGGTTAGAAGGGCTCCTATCTGTATTAATGAACGGGAAATTAAATGACCTAGGCTGTCATGGATTTCTTTAGATATTCTGTTTCTCTCCCTTAGGGTAGCCATATGAATATTATTGTCTTGGTTGTCTAGTAATTCTCTGTTCTTTTCCTCTAAAAGAATTTCTAATTCCTTGGCACTATCTCTATACGAATAGTGTTTCTTTAATAAACTTTTATTATTAACCGTTTTGTATTTCAAAAAATATGATAGGCAAATAATAAGACCTATTAAAGTTACTAGTGGAAAGTTAAAAAAACTATGATTTATAATTGGGGGGACTATAGCAATTAAACCTAGCCTCCAGTCCCCTGTATGCAAGATATCATAAATTATTAGGGGTAAAAAAATCATTAAAAAAGGAAAAAATATTGATAAAATAATAAAGAAAAGAAATGACAGTATATTGGCTCTTTTATCTTCTAAATATGAACATAGACAGCTTAAAATAATTACTATAATTAATGATACAGGTGCACTTTCCACTCCAAACCTATTAAAATACAGGAGGACACAAAAAATTATAATAAATAACTTATCTAAAATCTCTAACATAGTTCCATCCTTATTTGATATTTTTCTGCTAAAGCCAGTACTTTCGAGAGCTTTTCTTTTGACTTGGTAATTCGTTCTTTCATCACAGTGGAGTCATCGTTTCGGGAACCACCGGTGAATGTCCGTAAAATTTTGGATCCGGTTATATGAGCGGCATTAAAGTAGTCCATAAAATCATCCGACAGGATTTCCATTGCACCTAACTCGATATACAGATTGTTTTCTTTGCAAAAAC
>CAYMVC010000128.1:0-4185 GCA_964393755.1 uncultured Eubacteriaceae bacterium
AACTTTGATAAGCCTGCCATATCTTCATTAATTTTAGGATTATATTTCATAGTACAAGACCCTAAAGGATAAAAACCAATATCCACCCCATAGTTTTTCTTGCTCAAGGCTGTATAATGGCGGACAACCTGGTTTTCACTTACTTCCGGTAAATGAAGTTCTTCTTCCCTTAACAAATTCTCAGGTATTTCTACTTGATTTTCCATCTCCCATTTTGGAAGGCTATATCCTATTCTATCTTTTTTTGATATTTCAAATATTAACTTATCATAGTTCTTCATAGGATCTCCTCCAATACCTTTACTAAGTTATCAATTTCCTCTTTTGTCCTCTTCTCTGTTACACAAAATAGGACCTGATTTTTCATATCTGGATAAGCCCTCGCTAGATTAAAGCCCCCAATAATACCCTTTTCCAGCAATCTATCATTTAATTGGCCAATATCCATAGTAGTTTCTAAAACAAATTCTTTAAAGAAGGGCTTGTCATATACTTTCTTAAACTTCCCTGTCTCTAATAATTGATTATAGGCATAGTGGGCTTTTTGGCTGGCTTGGCTGGCAAGCTCTTTTAAGCCCTTTTTACCTAAGGTTGCCATATAGATTGTAGCTGTTAGAGCATTCAGTGCCTGATTGGAGCAAATATTTGAAATTGCCTTTTCCCGCCTGATATGCTGTTCCCTGGCCTGTAGTGTTAATGTATAGCCCCGATTGCCCTCCCTATCCACTGATTGACCTACAATACGGCCGGGCATCTTTCGCATTAATGGTTTCTTCACTGCCATAAAACCTAAATAGGGTCCTCCGAAGTTCAATGGGTTCCCTAAGGATTGACCTTCCCCTACTCCAATATCTGCCCCATATTCCCCTGGAGTTTTTAATATACCTAAGGAAATAGGGTCCACATTCATTATCATTAGTGCCTTATTATCTTTGGCTATTTCCGCCACCTGGCTATAGTCCTCTATGATGCCAAAGAAATTTGGGTTTTGGACTATAATGCCCAGGGCATTTTTATCTGCTAGGGTTTTTAACTTTTCTATATCCGTAAGGCCATCTACCATATCTATTTCCTTAACCTGAACTCCCTTACAAGCCATATAGGTTTTTACCACCTGACGGGTTTCTGGATGAACTGTCTTTGAAACAAGAATGGTATCTCCCTTTCGTGTATCAAGGGCTATCAAAGCTGCTTCTGCAGTGGCAGAGGCACCATCATATAATGATGCATTGGAAATATCCATTCCTGTTAAATCTGCTATCATTGTTTGATATTCAAAAATAGCCTGGAGATTCCCCTGATTTATTTCCGCCTGATAGGGGGTGTAAGAAGTATAGAATTCACTCCTAAATACCAGGTGGGGAACTATTGAAGGGATATAGTGATCATATGCCCCTGCTCCAAGGAAACAGGTCAGGTCCTGGCTGGTGTTATTTTTATTTGCCATTTTACCTATTCTTTCCCTTACCTCTATCTCAGATAAGGGGGCTTCTAAATTTAACCTTCTATTTAATCCTATGGATTTAGGGATATCCTCAAAGAGCTGGTCTATACTGTCCTTCCCTAAGAATTCCAGCATTATCTTTTCATCTTCTTTTGTATTGGGAATATAGGGAAACATGATTATTCCTCCTCGGCACAAAATGCCTGATATTCTTTCCCACTTAATAAGTCTTCCAATTCACCTTCATCGGCAACCTTCACCTTGATAATCCAGCTTTCATAGGCATCTTCATTAATTAATTCCGGTTGGTCCTCTAAGTCCTCATTAACCTCCACTATTGTACCGGAAATAGGCATATATAGATCAGATACTGCCTTAACGGATTCAACAACCCCAAAGCTTTCTTCCACTTCATAGTCCTCATCAACTTCTGGTAACTCCACATATACAATGTCCCCTAGTTCACTTTGGGCATAGTCTGAAATACCTATGTAGGCCATATCCCCTTCCATTCTCACCCATTCGTGTTCTTTTGAGTAATACAAATCCTTAAGTACCTTCATTTTATTTACCTCCTAAATTAAATTTAATTTTATCTTTTCCTCTTATAAAAGTTTTTACTAACTACCCTTCCGGGGAAAACTTTTTCCCTGATTTCTACCTGGATCTCCTGTCCTTGGATAGCATGGTCTGTTTCAATAAGTGCCATGGCTATATTTGTATTTAAGCTGGGAGACCGGTAACCGGTGGTAATTTCTCCAACAGGCCTACCTTCCCTAAGAACCCTATAAGCCTGCCTTGGTATTCCCTTTTCCAACTCTATTCCTACCAGCTTTCTTTTTAGACCTTCCTCCCTTTGTTTTTCCAAGGCATCTCTACCTATAAAATCCCCCTTATCCAGCTTTACAAAGTAGGATAAGCCTCCTTCTAAGGGGCTAATATCTTCACCTATTTCATTTCCATATAGAGGGAGACCTGCTTCAAACCTAAGGGTATCCCTGGCTCCAAGACCTGCCGGTTGAAGACCAAATTCCCTTCCTGCATTTAAAAGTAAATCCCATAACTTTTCAACATCTTCATTAGAACAATATATTTCAAAACCATCTTCCCCTGTATAACCGGTCCTGGATACCAGAGCATTTATTCCTTGAATATTTACTTGGGGTTCAAAATAAAAGAATCTTAATTTGCTTAAGTCAATATCTACAAGTTTTCCTAGAATTGCTTCAGCCTTTGGACCTTGTAGGGCTATAAGGGAAATTTCATTTGATCTATCATCTAAATAAACATTATAGCCCTTTTTATTTTTTATAATCCACTTCCAATCTTTATCAATATTTGCTGCATTAACTACTAGCAAATAATGACTTTCTTTAAATTTATATACTAATAAATCATCAATAATTCCTCCCTTTTCATTGCACATAGGGGTATAAAGAATCTGGTGGTCTTTAAGGTTTGAAATATCATTAGTTATTAATTCTTGTACAAATCCACCTGCATCCTTGCCACTAATTTCAATTTCTCCCATATGGGAAACATCAAATAGGCCGGCAGAAGTTCTTACTGCCTGGTGTTCGCTGATTATCCCCCCATATTGGACTGGTAGGGCCCACCCGGAAAAATCTATAATTTTTCCACCTAAATCCTTATGTACTTTATAAAGTGGAGTCTTTTTTATATCTTCCATCTACTTCCTCCTTTTGTGAAGCAAAAAGAACCGTCCCTTTTGCTTCTTTTTGTATTTTTCTACCTTGCTTATAATGTAGTTTTCAATATCCTTATTGTATTTGATTGAAAAATATACTATTGCTAAACTTAAAAGTCCAAAAAATATCCACATAGGTAAGGATAGGGTTATTATTCCACTTCCCACCAGGGTAGCTATAAACAAGCCCGGTGACCTGCCCACTAAAACAAAGAAGATAAATATTGAAAGATTCATACCGGAAATTCCAGCTAGAAGGCAAAGGGCATCATCGGGGAAAAATGGTAATACAAATAGTATAAAAAGTCCTATTGTATATTTTTCTGATACAAGCTTACTATATTTATCATAGGATTTTCTACCTATTATTCTTATTACCAATGGTTTCCCAAAGGTCTTTGCTAAATAAAAGGCCACAAGGGACCCTAAAAATATACCAAAGGTATTAAGTAAAAATCCCCAGAATACTCCATAAAGGGCTCCGCCTGCTAAGGATGTTATCATCCCCGGTATGGGGGAAATAACTACTTGAATGACCTGAATAATTATTATGATAATAGGTCCTAGAGCACCATAGCCTAAAATATATTCCTTTATTCGTTCAGGATTGGAAGCAAAGTCCTTTAAATTATAATAAACTGAGGGAAGGTTCAATAAATAAAATAAAAACAGTATTCCAATTATGATAAATATAGTAAATATTTTCTTTCTCAAATCACCTTACCCCGCATTTCCTTTAAAGTTAACTTCCCCTTATCTTTAACAAATATTTACCCTTTTATAATTGTTTAAATAAATTGTTTATACTAATAAAGGGTGAATCTGTTCATAGAAGAACACTTCACCCTTAGCCTATCTATGCCTCGAAGAGATTTTGTTTGTATTCAATATATTTATTCCTTAACCCATCTACCTTCTCATTCATTATTATATGTAAATCAGAAGCTTTTTGATAATCCCCCCCATGGAGTGCCCTTCTTATACTGCCTATAATAGATAGGTTATTAATGGAATCTTTCATAAGCTCTTTTCT
>CAYMVC010000129.1:0-4144 GCA_964393755.1 uncultured Eubacteriaceae bacterium
AAATATTTTTAAGGTTGTTTTTGAAATATTTTAATATCTTTTTAAAACTTTAAATTGAGTAATGGCAGTCCTACCGTTTTTAATGTTTACAGTCATTTCCTTCCTATTTATTGGGTGTCTCCCAATTGGGAAGTTTATGGTAGCCTTGTCTACTTTTATGACTCCTTCTGTTAAGGCTATATATTTTCTTCTTACTAGATGGTCTTTTAATTGTTTAGCTATATTAATATGGGACTTATTGTTTTTAGTTATTATTAAAATACCTGATGTATCCTTATCTATTCGGTGGACTATTCCCGGTCTAAATTCCCCATTTATATTAGATAGGGTTTTACAATGATATAATAATGCATTTACTAGGGTCCCAGTGAAATTTCCCGCAGCCGGATGTACAACCATTCCCTGTTTTTTATTAACAATTAATATATCATCATCCTCATATACAATATCAATAGGGATATTTTCAGGTAAAATAGTTTCTTTTACTAGCTTAGGTATAAAAATCTCTATATTATCGCCTGCAAGTACCTTATAACTAGTCTTAACATTATGATTATTCACTTTTATAAAACTCTCACTGATTAATCTTTGAATATAGTTTCTGGAGTACTGTTTTAGGTATTCTGATAATACTAAATCTACCCTTTTATTTTCATCTTTTTGTTCTATTTTATATAGCATCTTCTCTTCCATTTTAGTCCCCTTTTAATTAATGTAAAACAACTATAGTTAATTTCTTACTTAAACTTTCTTTTAATCTGGTATTTGCCTTTTATATTCTTCATTGGATATTTCTTCTATCTTTTCAACAAGACCTCTTGGCTCTACTATATCATCTATTTCCGAAGAGGTGGAATGTTGTTGTATATCCTGCCATGTATCTTCCCTGTCATAAGATGTAGTATTGTCGTCATAGCGGTAAGAGTTTAATAATACCTCCTCCTCTACAGGTCTATCATTGCTGATTTCGTTTGGTGCTATTCTCTTATCAGCACATTTGGAACATAGCTTAGTAGATGGAAGAAATTCTAAACGTTCATCAGAAATTCCTATACCACATAATTCACAAATCCCATATTTGTTTTCCTTAATTTTTTTTAATGCCTCTTCTATATTTTTTAACTCCTCTTTTCTATGGGTATCTAATGCATAATTCATTTCCATTTGGTAAGTCTCTGTAGCTATATCCCCTGGATGATTATCATAAACAGATAGTTCATCTATTTCATCCTTTAAGTTGGTAGAAAATTCATTGTTAATATTTTTTATTGAATTAATAATCTCCTCTTTTTCCTTTAATAATAATCTTTCATATTCATAAATCTTATTATCTTCCATTTAACCACCTACAATCCTATAAATTGTTTTGCACTATTCTTACTAATTCAGATATAAAATTTCCGATGATTGGTAGATTTAGCAAAACCAAATACCTGAGAAAATATACAATTACTCCTCCCAGAATAGTGAATCCCACTGCCATTCCAAAACCCCTTACCACACCTACTATAAAATTATTCCAAATTAGATTCTTTTTGTTTTTCATTAATTCAAAGTAATCAGCTAATTTTGCATTTTCTAATTGCATTGATATTTTGTCCACTTTATCATTTAATAATTCCAATGACTTTTTTTCATCTTCCAAAATCTCAACTCCTTATTAAATAAAGATAATCTAATTTTAAGTATATTCATAGTATCATAAACAATACCTTAAACTCTATACTCATACCCTTTCTTGATAACTATGACCTTATACTAGAAACTACTTAGAATAATTTTAAAAGTTATAAAAATAAGAATATAATAAAAGGGAATAATTGTATGCATCAATTATCCCCAATTTTAACAAAGACTATTTAATTATAAGACTATAATTTTTCTTCATCTACACTTTGATCAATTTCCTCAAATTCGGGACCTGGTATTTCTGTTTTCTCCCTAATATCCATTTTCCCAAGTTTTGTTTCTGGAAAAACCCCATCTCCATTAATTTCATTAAGAATTTCTATTTGAGTTTCCAGCAAGGACTTTACCTTAGTTTTAAAGATCTTTGTATTTTTTATTAATTCCTCTTTATCATTTATTAATTGAACAACTTGTTTGTTAGCATCTTTAATTATGTTTTCAGCCTGATTTTCTGCTTCTTTCAAAATTATTGTGGCTTTTTCTTTTGCATTGGTTTCTGCATCTTCAGAAGCCTTTTGTGCCATTAATAAAGTATTTTGAATTGTATTTTCTAGTTCTATGTAATGTCGCATCTTTTCATTTTGTAAATTAATTTTGTCCTTAAGCTCTGCATTTTCCCGGTATAACTTTTCGTAATCAATTACAATCTTGTCCAAAAATTCATCAACTTCGTCTTGGTCATAGCCCCTCATCTTCCTTCTAAATTCCTTATTATGGATTTCCATTGGAGTTATCATATTCTCAGCCCCTTTACTTGTATTTTGTAATATTAACATTTAACTTGGGATAAATTTAAAAAATTAAAAGTATAAGTCTATTATATAGGGGATGAATAATAAACTGTATTGCAAGAATAGCAATAAATGGAGAAAAGTCTATCATTCCACCTATATTTAATTTATAAGTCAATATTCTAAAAGGTTCTAAAATAGGATCTGTTAGATTGTGTAAAATGATAACAATTTGATTTCTGGGATTAGGTCTAATCCAACTTAATATTACCCTAAATAATATTAGATAATATATTAATTGAAAAAATATATTTCCTGCCCTAATAAGTGTGTAGTTAAGTGGTGTCATTTTATTCCTCCTGCTTACTTATTTTGCCATCCAAAAAGACTTTTATTTCTTATTTCCTCGTCTATTTCACTAAGAATATCCACATTGTTTGGAGCTAATATAAAAACACCATTTGCGATTTTTTGTATTTTCCCATTAAGGGCATATACTGAACCATTAAGAAAATCAAATATTTTTCTAGCCTCTTCTGGATCCGTTTTTTCTAGGTTTACTACAACAGTTTTACGACTTTTAATATTATCGCATATCTGAGCTGCATCATTAAAACTAGTTGGTTCAACTAAAACTACCTTAACATTATTATTGGATTGAATATTTACAATTTTCCCTTTTTTACTAAGGGGTACATAGGGTTCAATATTTTCTTTTTCTTCTAATTCTTCTTCCAATTCATCAAAATCTAAATCGTCTTCGTCTCCCAATCCAATAAAGTCCATAACTTTACCAAAAACGCTTTTTTTCATTTGTTTATCCCTCCTATTAAAGGTTTCTACTGGCAAAAATAGCACTACCTATTCTTACCATGTTGGCTCCCTCTTCTATTGCAATAATATAATCATTTGTCATTCCCATTGATAAATATTCTAGCATTATATTTGAATTTTTTATTTTCTTAATTTTATCATACTTTTCTTTTAATTTCCTAAATACTGGTCTAACTAATTCAGAATCTTCTTCAAAGGGAGCAATAGTCATAAGTCCTTTTATAAGAATATTTTCATAGGAAATTGCATTTTCAATAAATTCTTCTACCTCATTAATTTTTATGCCAAACTTGCTTTCCTCCTCAGCAACATTTACCTGTATTAATATTGGCATTATTTTATTCTTTTTAAAAGCCTGTACATTTATTTCCTTCATAAGTCTTTCAGAATCCACAGAATGAATTAATTCAACCTTGTCAATAACTTGTTTTACCTTATTTCTTTGAAGGTGTCCTATTAGATGCCAATTTATATTAGTAAAACTATTATCCTTTTCTACTAATTCTTGGACCCTATTTTCACCAAAATTATTAAAGCCCATTTTTTGAACAACTTTCATCCTATCTATATCTATTGTTTTAGTTACTATTATTAATTGTATATCATTTACATTTCTACCGCTTTTTATTGCTGCATCTTGAATATTTTCCATAACCTTGCTAATATTGTCACCAATGCTTTCTACCACCACAATAAATCATCCTTTCACTAGCTAGCTCAAAAAACTATTGTATAAATACTAGGGTCTAAACCTTCTATTTATGTAAATTCTCCATAATAATTCTTATTCCTTCATTAATACAAAAAAGGGTAAAAAAAATTTGCTATAAAGCAAAATGGTCTGAGTGAGAGGATTTGAACCTCCGGCCTCGTGAACCCCATTCACGCGC
>CAYMVC010000130.1:0-4142 GCA_964393755.1 uncultured Eubacteriaceae bacterium
CCCCAAAGAGATAATCCAATTTTACTAAAATCCGGCAACTATATAAAATTTAAAAGCATAGATGAAAAAGAATATATAGAAATAAAGGAAAAACTAAAAAATAACACCTATCAATATAATATCTATCCTAAAGTAGAGGAGAGTGATAATGATGGGTCAAGTTAAAATTAATAAACCGGGTTTATTAACAACTGTCCAGGATTTGGGGAGATATGGCTACCAACAATTTGGAGTTTCTGTTTCGGGAGCTATGGACCATGTATCAGCCAGGTTAGCAAATATTCTGGTGGGCAATGATGAAAATGAAGGTATACTAGAAGTAACAATGCTAGGTCCAGAAATAGAATTTATTGACCCAATAGTTATTGCTATCTCCGGTGGGGACTTATTACCCCAAGTAAATGGGCAGGCAATAAGGATGAATAAAAGTTTTTTAGTAAACAAGGGTGATAAATTAACCTTTAATGGAATTAAAAGTGGTTGCAGAAGTTATATAGCCTTTGCTGGGGGAATTGAGGTTCCAAGTTTAATGGGTAGCAAGTCTACCTTTACTAGGGGAAATATTGGTGGATTTGAAGGTAGGGCACTAAAACAAGGGGATATACTAACTATTGGAGAAGCAGATAAGTCAATAAACTCATTAATAGGAAAAGAAGTTGAAAAGGATTTATATGAATATGGCAGTAAAATAGAACTCAGGGTTATTATGGGACCCCAAGAGGATGCTTTCACAGAAAAGGGGATTGAAACCTTTTTAAATAATGAATATAAGGTTACTAACGAATGTGACAGAATGGGATATCGACTTGAAGGGGAAAAGGTAGAACATAAGGACGGAGGGGACATCATATCTGATGGTATTGCCATGGGTGCTGTTCAGGTTCCCAGTCATGGGAAACCAGTCATTATGATGGCAGACCGTCAAACTACAGGTGGTTATACTAAAATAGGTAATGTGATCAATGTTGATTTACCAAAGGTAGCCCAGGCTAAACCTGGAGATACCATTATATTCAGGAAAGTTGAACTGGAAGAGGCACACAAGCTATTAAGGGAACTGGAAAATAATATTGGCTTAATAAAAGAAGAATCAATGAGGGAAATAGAAATTATAAGGACATTAAACTACAAACTTAAGGTAAATGGTATATCCTATGATGTGCAAGTAGATGAAATAAAAGGATAGAAAGTATTATAATGGCCTTAAACATATAGATAAAGGGATTATGAAACAATCTCTTTATCTATTTTTTTGTTCTTTCCTGTAATTTATGGTATTATTATATCATAAATACCATAAATTAAATTTATAACAAATTAGCATTTAATAAATAACTATTATAAACGGAGGTAATAGATGATAGACCATAAACTTTATACACTTTTGGCAATAATGGAATTTGAAAGTTTTACCCAGGCAGCCAAACAACTTTCACTAACCCAACCAGCTGTAACTCAACATATAAAACAATTAGAAAATGAACTAAATATTAAAATATTTAATAGGACAAAAAATGGTGTAAAACCTACAGATTCAGGTCATATCCTTATTCAATATGCACGTAGGAATATAGCCTTATATGAAGGGATGAGACAAAGTATAATCGATGGGAAATCCCATATTCGTAGGTTGACTGTAGGAATAACCCATACTGCAGAGAGTAATGCAGTGGCGGAGGTATTGGGGAAATACAGTGCAAAAAATCCTGGAACAAGTATAACAATTATTACTGACACTATTAATAAACTTTATGAAATGCTTGAAAACTTTGAGATTGATATTGCAGTTGTGGAGGGAAAGGTTCAGAGTGAAAATATAAATTCCCTTTTACTTGATACAGATTCATTAGTTTTGGTATTGTCTAATAATCATCCACTGGCAAAGAAAAGTATGGTTACCATAAATAATTTAAGAAAGGAACCATTAATTCTTCGTAGCCAGTCTTCAGGTACTAGAAACCTTTTGATGGCAAACCTAGAAAGCCAAAACATTTCCATTTATGATTTTAATATAATATTAGAGGTGGATAATATTGCGACCATCAAGGACCTCATAAGAAGGGATATAGGTGTTTCTATTCTACCAAGAAGTGTTTGCCTAGACGAGTTAAAAAAACGAAAAATTACAGTTCTACCTATAGAAAATCTAAGTATGATCAGGGAAATTAATATCCTATACCATAATGATTTTAAACATGTGGACATTTTACAAAATATTATGAAAGAATACCATAAGGTGGTAAAGATTTATACTTCTTAATATATCCTTTGATTCCATAATATAAAGCACCTATGTTATAATCGTGATAAATAAATGTGAAGACATTACACTAGGAGATGGGTGTAAAATGGCTACTATTACAGGTCTATCTAGGCAAAAAAGAAACAATGATTACTATAATATATTTATTGATGAAAAATTTGCCTTTAGTGTTCATGGAGAATTGATTTTACTCCATGGATTAAAAGAAGGGGAAAAAATAGACCCTTTTGAGATAGGTAAAATAATCGAAGAGGATAATAAAAAAAGGGCTTTTAATCATAGCCTATACTATTTATCTTTTAGAAGAAGAACCCAGAGTGAAATAGAAAAGTATTTAGAAGATAAGGAATACGGACAGGAAATAATAAAAGAGGCTGTAAGTAAATTAAAGGACTATAAAATAATAGATGATCAGGAATATGTCAGAAGTTTTATTTCTGATAAAATGACTGGAAATCCAATAGGTAGAAAAAAGATAATATTTGACCTCGAAAGAAAAGGCATTAGACAGGAACTATTATCAAATATAGACCAATGGTATCCGGAAGATGAAGAATATAATCAGGCTGAAAGGTTGTTTACTAAATATAAGAAGAAATACTCAAAATCATCTGCAAGGGAAAGAAAACAAAAAATATATATGGCCGGTCAGAGAAGAGGTTTTTCCTGGGAAATATTAAGGAAAGTTATAGATGAAAACATAGAGGTGGAAGAGGACTATGAAGAAAATTCTGTAAATGCTAATCATCTAATAGATTGGGCAAAGAAATATAAAACTAGGTATGAAAAAAAGGGGTTAGAGGGATATATTCTAAAGCAAAAAGTAGGTCAAGCTTTGTTAAATAGGGGATATAGATGGGATGATATTCAGGATGTTTTAAGGAAAGTAATGGAGGAAGAAAAAGCTTAGTAACAGAAACCACTTTGTTTGCTTAGAAAAGGATTTAAATATATAATTGTATCAGTGGTTTTGGAAAAGGGGAGTTAGTTAAATGAAAGATAAATGGACAAGAGACATAAATTATTTAAGGATATCTATTACTGATAGATGTAACTTAAGATGTTTTTATTGTATGCCGGATGAGGGTATTGAAAAACTAACCCATAATGATATATTGACCTTTGAACAGCTTTACCCCATTGTAGAAGTGGCAGTAGAATTGGGAGTAAACAAAATACGAATTACAGGTGGGGAACCCCTTGTTAGGCAAGGTGTTGTTGGATTTATAGATAAAATATCAAAAATCTCTGCCTTAAAGGATATTGCATTGACAACAAATGGAATCCTATTAGAAAGATATGCCCAGGAATTGAAGGAGGCAGGTCTTCATAGATTAAATATTAGCCTAGATACATTGAAAGAAGACAGATATAGAAAGATTACCCGACGGGGTGAATTGGTACAGGTCCTAAGAGGTATAGAAGCAACAGAAAAGGCTGGCTTGTCCCCCATAAAAATCAATGTAGTTGCTATGAGGGGCATAAATGATGATGAAATTCAAGATTTTGCAAGACTAAGTAGGGAAAAACCCTATCATATAAGATTTATTGAATTAATGCCCATGGGGGAAGCAGAGGAAATAGAGGATAAGAGATTTATTTCCAATGAGGAAATCATTAAGAGATTACCAGGTCTTATACCTTTAATAAATGAAAAGAGTTCAGGACCGGCTAAATACTATAAATTGCCGAATTCAAAGGGCAGCCTAGGTTTTATAAGCCCAATGTCTAATCATTTTTGTAAGAATTGCAATAGAATAAGGCTAACTGCCGATGGAAAATTAAAGCCCTGTTTGCACTCAAATTTTGAAATAGATTTAAAACCAGCAAAAACAAAAGAGGAAATAAAAAATATATTTAAGAAGAGCATTTTGCTAAA
>CAYMVC010000131.1:0-4110 GCA_964393755.1 uncultured Eubacteriaceae bacterium
TACTATGAATTCTATTCCATCTGTTAGGGCGATTGGAGAGGAGGTCAGTGTCAACAAGGAAGTCCCTACTACAAGAAATACTAATCTTAATGCCATAAAGCCTGCCAATCTTAATCCCTCTATTGTTACCTTCAATGGTCCTAATTTGTATATTACTTCCCCTGGGGTTAATAGCATATTTATAATAATGGTTATTCCAATTATTATTGCCAAGGGCTTAAGTCCCTTAAGTACAAAGGAGATATTTATTTTGGATAAAAATATGGATAATAGCACAAAGGAAATTACATAGATATAACCGGTAAATTCTTTTACAAGAAATAGGGATATTATATAGATAAATGTGATTATAATCTTGGTTCTGGGGTCTAATCGGTGTACTATCGAATCTTTTGGAAAGTATTGACCGATTGTTATATCCTTAAGCATTTTTTCTTCTCCTTAGCATCTTTAGTATTTCTTCTTTCGCTTCTTCTATCGTATAGATGTCTTCCCGAACTTCTGGGTCTTTTTCTTTTAGACTTTTCATTAAATATGTTACCTGGGGTGCGGCAAGTCCTATACTTTCTAATAGGTCTACCTCTTTAAACACCTGACTGGGCTTGCCTGAAAGGGCTATGGTTCCCTTATCCATGACTATTATTCTATCTGCAAACCTACTGATATCCTCCATACTGTGGGATACTAGGATTATGGTGTTGTTAGTTTCCAGGTGGACCTTGTTTATTTGACTTAATATTTCATCCCTACCCCTAGGATCTAAACCTGCTGTTGGTTCATCTAATATAAGTATATCCGGCTTCATTGCCAATACTCCTGCTATGGCTACCCGCCTTCTCTGGCCTCCACTTAGTTCAAAGGGTGATAAGTCCTTCATTCTTTCATAGTCTAAGCCTACTTGGACCATGGAATTTTTTACCCTACTTTTTATGAGTCTTTCACTTAGGTCTAAATTTTTAGGACCAAAGGCTATATCCTTATATATAGTTTCCTCAAATAATTGGTATTCGGGATATTGGAATACCAATCCTACTTTTTCCCTGACTTTTTTTAGCTTTATTTCCTTTTTTGTTATATTGAGTCCATCTAATACAATACTTCCTGATGTAGGCTTTAATAGTCCATTTAAGTGTTGTATAAAGGTGGACTTCCCTGATCCTGTATGGCCTATTAGGCCTATAAATTCCCCTTCTTTTATTTCAGCAGATATTTCCTTTAATGCCTGAAATTCAAAGGGTGTTCCTTGCATATATATATGGGATAATTCTCTTATTTCTAAGGACATAATTCTCTCACCATCTCATCTACTGTTAAAATATTGCTTTCTATTGCCACTCCGCTTTCCTTTAATTGAAAGGCGATTTCTGTTACATGGGGCACATCTAGTCCTATTTCTTTTAGCTTATCCACCTGGGCAAATATTTCCCTGGGCTTACCTTCTAATACTATTTCCCCCTCTTCCATTACAATAACCCGATCAGCATTAACTGCTTCATCCATAAAGTGGGTTATATGGACTATGGTTATACCCTCATTCTTATTTAATCTGGTTATTGTCTCCATCACTTCTTTTCGTCCAGAGGGGTCTAACATTGCTGTAGGTTCATCTAAGACTATACATTTGGGTCTCATAGCTATAATTCCTGCTATTGCTATTCTCTGTTTTTGTCCCCCTGATAGTAGATGGGGAGCATGGCTGGCATGTTCCTCCATTCCAACTATTTGGAGGGCTTCATTAACTCTTTCCCTTATTTCAGGACTGGGTACACCTAAATTTTCCGGTCCAAAGGCTACATCTTCTTCTACTATAGTCGCCACAATCTGGTTGTCGGGGTTTTGAAATACCATGCCGGCACTTTGCCTTATTTGCCATAGATTTTCTGGATTGGTGGTATCTAATCCATTTACCTCTACCTTACCCTCTGTAGGTAGTAAGATGGCATTTAGGTGTTTTGCTAGGGTGGACTTTCCTGAACCATTATGGCCTATAATAACAAGGAATTCTCCCTTATGTATCTCCAGGTTTACTTGGTCTAGGGCCCTAGTGGTTTCTCCCTCATTACCCTTGTATTCATATGTTAGGTCTTTAATTTTAATCATCTTATCCATTTTATTCCCTCTATCCTTGGGTCTACTCATTAAGTCTTTAGTTTGAACTGTTTTTTATTTTTACTACAAAATTAGGGACTAAGCAACCTTGCAATCAAATTGCAGCACTTAATCCCAATAATCCCCGTTGATGTTTATTTTATATAAGTTCTAAAATTGCCATTTCTGCAGCATCTCCTCGACGGGGACCCATTCTAATAATTCTGGTATAGCCCCCTTCTCGTTCTGCATATTTTGGGGCAATTTCGTCAAATAGTTTTTTTACTGCATCTTCACTATAAATGTATGCTAGGGCTTGTCGTCTGGAGTGTAAATCTCCTTTTTTCCCAAGGGTAATCATTTTTTCTGCCATACTTCTTGTTTCTTTAGCTCTGGTTATTGTGGTTTCTATCTTACCGTTTTCTAAAAGGGCAGTAACTAAATTTCTTAGTATAGCTTTTCTTTGGTCAGTAGGACGTCCTAGTTTTCTATGTCCAGCCATCTTTACCCCTCCTTTACTTCAATCTATTTAATCTTCACTTTCTCGCAGTGCTAATCCTAAGCTAGCCAGCTTTGTCTGTACTTCCTCTAAGGACTTTTTCCCTAAATTTCTTACCTTCATCATATCTTCTTCTGTCTTTTGTATTAGTTCTTCTACTGTATTGATGGAAGCACGTTTTAAACAATTGTAGGACCTTACTGAAAGGTCTAGTTCTTCAATGGTTATTTCTAGCATTTTTTCTTTTTGGTCTTCTTCTTTTTCCACCATTATTTCTACATCGGTCACATGCTCTGTTAAATCAATAAACAGGTTTAGGTGCTCATTTAGTATCTTGGCCCCTAGGGAGGCTGCCTCATCTGGTTTTATGCTCCCATTTGTCCAGATTTCTAAAGTAAGTTTGTCATAGTCTGTTACCTGACCTACCCTAGTATTTTCCACAGTGTAGTTTACCTTTGTTACTGGTGTAAATATGGAATCTACCGGTATTATACCTATTGGTTGACCCGGTTCTTTATTTTTCTCTGCACTAACATATCCCCTGCCAGAAGCTATGGTGATTTCCATATTTAATTTTCCTTCATCACTTAAGCTGGCAATATATAGGTCTGGGTTTAATATATCCACATCCCCATCTGCTATAATATCTCCTGCTGTGATTACCCCTTCCCCTTCTGCCTCTATTCTTATTACCTTTATGTCATCATTGTGGATTTTAGCTGATAATTTCTTTAGGTTAAGAATGATTTCTGTAACGTCTTCTTTTACCCCAGGGATTGTGGAAAATTCATGGAGTACTCTGTCTATCTTCACTGTTGTCACTGCCACCCCAGGTAGGGAAGATAGTAAAATTCTTCTTAGGGAATTTCCTAGGGTAGTTCCATAACCTCTTTCTAAGGGCTCTAATATAAACTTCCCATAGGTTCCCTCATCATTTGATTCTAAAAATTCAATCTTCGGCTTTTCTATTTCTATCATTAAAGACAACCCTCCTAACAACTTTTTTAATGTTTTTTCCTTGAGGGCAACTGATTCTAATTAGTTATTATTTGGAATATAATTCGACGATTAGATGATCTTCTATTGGAATATCGATATCCTCTTTTGTAGGTAGTGCTACTACCTTACCAATCATATTCTCACTATCTACTTCTAACCATTCCGGAGCAATTCTGCCAGCAGTTGCTTCTAAAATTTCTTTAAATTTCTCAGATTTTTTACTTCCCTCTTTGACTGCAATAACTTCTCCTTCGCTTACTAGATAGGAAGGAATATTAACTTTCTTGCCATTTACGGTAAAGTGTTCGTGTAGTACCAATTGTCTTCCTTCTTTTCTAGATGTGGCTAAGCCCATTCTATATACGGTATTGTCCAATCTAGATTCTAAAATTTGTAGTAAGTTTTCTCCTGTTATTCCTCTTTTTCTTTCAGCCAATTCAAAGTAATTTCTAAATTGCTTTTCTAATATGCCATAGATTCTCTTAGCTTTTTGTTTTTCTCTAAGCTGCAATCCATATTCTGAT
>CAYMVC010000132.1:0-4097 GCA_964393755.1 uncultured Eubacteriaceae bacterium
TAAGCAAGTCTTATTAGTGTCTACCACTATAATCTTTACAATAATTTTAATATATTATCTGATTAAAACCAAAACAAAAAGAGATACCCTCCTATTTAAAATTTCCCTTTCCTTAATAATAGGTGGTGCCATAGGAAATTTAATAGATAGGGTTTATTTAAGCTATGTTATTGATTTCTTTGATTTTAGATACATAAACTTTGCAATTTTCAATACGGCAGATAGCTTTGTAGTCGTGGGTACTATTTTATTGGCATTTACAATTATTTTTGGCAAGACTGATAATATATTTTAGGGGAAAGCGATCTTTTCTCAGGAATTAAAATAAGGGATAGATTTCTACCCCTTATTTTTACTATCTTATTTATCTTCTACAATTTTTAGTGCAACATTTTCTGGTGAGAGTGGTAGGCTATGGAAGTTAATGCCTGTTGCATCATACAGGGCATTCCCTATAGCCGATGGAACTGAAATCATTGGATGTTCTGCAATTCCCCTTGCACCATAAGGTCCATCCACCTGCTCATTTTCAATATATATTGGAACCACTTCTAATGGGGTATCCTTTGCAGTTGGGATTTTATTATCTGTAAAAGAAGGATTAAGCAATCTTCCATCAGGACTAAACTTATAACCTTCTAAGATAGCAGAACCGATTCCCTGCATAACACCACCTAGTACCTGACCATCTACCATCTTCTTATTTATTACCTTGCCTGCATCAAAGGCAGATGCCATTTTAATAACTGTAATTTCTCCAGTTTCCACATCCACTTCTATTTCTGCCCCATGGGCCCCAAAGGTCCAGGCTAATGCTGGCATGCCTTCACCAGTTTCTGGATCTAGATTTGTTAATCCGCTGGCTGTATAAGTTCCATAAGATATAAGTGGTCCACCTATTGCATTTCCATTTTCATATACATATCCCCGTGAAAGTTTATTATAGGCTATCCTCTTATAGGGGTATTTTACATGATAAATATAGCCGTCTTCATGGGCAAGTTCTTCCACATGAGCCCTAAAGACTTGTGCCACTACTTCCTTCATCTGTCTTAACATATCCTGGGCCGCTTTTCTAACTGCATTCCCACCCATAAGGGTATATTTGGATGCCACAGTATTCCAGTCATAGGGATGTTTATCTGAATTAATTTCCCAGGCAACTTCCACCTTATCTACAGAAATATCTAATTCTTCTGCAGCTATTTGAGCCATGGCTGTATTAACACCTTGACCCATATCCACTGCACCAATCATTAGTTTAACACCGCCATCTTCATCCATTTGCATAATTGCACCTGTTGATGTATTGGTAGGCATAGCAGGGGCTTTCTGTAATACAGCAATTCCCTTACCTCTAACCTTACCAGTTTTCCATTGTTCTGCCCGTTCTTCCTCTGTTTGATATCCTGTCCAACCAATTTCTTTTGCAACAGCCTCCAAACATTCAGAAGGACTACCGGTATGTTGATACATTAATTCACCACTTATGGTACGGGAACCTGGTTTAAGTATATTCTTCATACGGAATTCATAAGGATCCATTCCAAGTTTTTGGGCTATAATATCCATTTGTCTTTCAACGGACCAATGGGTTTCTAAGTGTCCAAATCCCCGATATGCAGTTGAAAATACCTTATTTGTATATAGGGTTCGAGAATGAATTACCGCATTTTCGATTTCATAACCACCTGATCCAGAGTAAACAGCAGTTTTACCAACATTTACACCATAGTCTGCATAGGCACCACTATCCCAATCATAATATACCTCTAAAGCAGTAATTTTCCCGTCTTTCTTAACCCCAGTCTTAATTCTGCCTCTCATGCCAGCTCTTGTAGGTAATTGGTTAAACTCTTCTTCTCTAGATAATTTTAGTTTAACTGGACGTCCCTTGGCTGCTCTAGAAAGAATGGCAACTAAAGGCTCAATGTGTATACCCGCCTTGCCTCCAAAACCTCCACCTATATAAGGGATTACCACTTCTATATCCTTTCTTGGAATATCAAAGGCCTTAGCAACCATATCCCTTACTGTAAATGGTGATTGGGATGAGGTCCAAATCTTAAGTTTATTAGAATAGGGATCAGCCTTAGCTATAGATACATGGGTCTCCATAGGTACATGGGCCACAGCTGGTAAAGTAAACTCATTTTCAACTATAAGGTCTGCCTCGGCAAAACCTTTTTCAATATCACCTTTTTGGGTTTTGTTCCAGCTGGCAATGTTAGAATCTGGTTGAGGGAAAAATACCCCCTTCATATAATCCAGTTCGTTAATATCCTCATGGACTAAAATCTTCCCTTCTAGAGATTCATCTATGGTATGGACAGCCGGTAATACTTCATATTCCACCTCAATAAGGGAAACTGCCTTTTCTGCTGTTGCTTCATCAACAGCTGCAACAGCTGCAACTACTTCTCCTTGATATCTAACTTCATCTCTAGCTATTATACGTTTGTCTATCATATATAATCCTACTAAATATGGAGCATCTTCCCCTACTAAGACAGCTTTCACACCGGGAAGAGCCTTAGCCTTACCGGTATCAATAGATAGGATTTTAGCCCTTGCATAGGGGGAATGTAATAATTTTGCATGGAGCATTCCCGACAATTCTAGGTCATGTATATACTGGGCTTGACCGGTTACCTTTTCCTGGGCTTCTTTTCTTAGATAGGGTTTGCCAATATGCCTATATTGTTTTTCTACCATTATATCAACTCCTCCCTTTCTCTTTTTGCAGCTGATTTAACAGCATCAATTATCGGGGTATAGCCAGTACATCGACAGAAATTCCCAGCCAGTGCTTCTTTTATTTCATCTTCGCTAGGATCAGGATTTCGGTCTAATAATGCCCGGGCTGACATTAACATACCTGGGGTACAAAAACCACATTGAAGGGCATCCATTTCAACAAACTCCTGTTGAAGTATTGATAATTCACCATCTTTAGCTAATCCCTCAACAGTAAGGATATTTGCTCCCTCTGCCTCCACCGCCAAAACAATACAGGAGTTAACAGCATTACCATCCATTATAATTGTACAAGCCCCACATTCCCCTTCACCACAACCCTCTTTTGTTCCGAAAAGCTTTAATTCATTTCTTAAGAAGTTTAATAAAGTCATTGTAGGGTCAACACAGGCTTGGATTTCTTCTCCATTTACTACACATTCTAAATCCACATGGGGTAATCCGGAATCTACATGTACAAAACAGTTATTTCCATGTTCTCCACACATATTAATTTACCTCCTTTTCTATAAGAGTCTGCAGTGCTCTCCTTGCTAAAACACCTGATATGTGAAGGCGATATTCCTTGGAGGAACGAACATCACTAATGGGGTTAATATATTTCTTTATTTCCCCCTCAGCCCAATCAGGTGTATCAGTGGATAGACCCTTTTCATTAATTGCATCCTCTAATTCTGTAAGCTTAAGGGGTACAGGAGCTACCGCTGCTATAGCTAGGGATACCTTATTATTACTATCTAGTCGGGCTGCCAAACCTACTGTAGCTAAATCATGACCTTTAAGTCTGGATTGTTTTAAATATACACTCTTATCCCTAGCTTCCACATCAGGAAGGAAAACTCCTAGAACTATTTCATTGTTCTTTAAAACAGTTTTCTTCACTCCTAAGAAAAACTCCTTAATATTTACCCTCTTCTCTCCATCTGGTCCTACTAGGTGTACTTCTGCATCATAGACCAGTAAGACAGGTGGCAAATCTCCACCTGGTGAAGCATTGCAAATATTACCTACTAAGGTAGCCCTATTTCTCAATTGATAGGAAGCAAGAGAAGCCGCTGCTTGATGAAGGGCAGGATACTTTTCAACTATAATTTTAGAATCAGCTATTTGATTAACGTTTACACCGGCACCAATATATAAGCCCTCACCGACCTTATAATCAAATCTTTGTATTTCCGGAATAGCCTTGATATCTAGAATATGACTGCAAGTAATTGCATTACGCCTTAAAAGTATCATTAGGTCAGTTCCCCCAGCAAGAATCCTTGTATTGTCATTACTATTAAGATAGTCTAATGCTTCTTTAATGCTTCTTGGTTTACAATAATCAAACTTACTTA